>CALDFW010000032.1 GCA_937942165.1 uncultured bacterium
AATTCCCGTATGGTGCGACCGCGCGAAATTCGGGCGATAAAGATGCCTACAAAGGGAGACCAGGCAATCCACCACGCCCAGTAGAAAATAGTCCAGCTGTGCTGCCACGTACCTTGTTTGTCATAGGCTTCGGTCCAGAGTCCAAGCTTTAAAAAGTTGGAAAGGTACGTACCTACATTTTGCACGAGCGAATCTAATAGGTGAAGAGATGGACCGGCAAGAAATACAAAGAGTAGCAGGGAGACCGCTAGGATCATATTGAGCTCGGAAAGACGGCGTATACCTCGATCAAGCCCGAGCACGACCGAGGCTGTAGCCATAAGTGTAATTGCTGCAATCAGAATAATCTGTTGCGTATTGCCTTGGCCGATAGAGAAAAGATAGTCGAGTCCGGCATTGACCTGTTGGGCGCCCAAACCCAACGACGTGGCCAAGCCAAAAAGCGTGGCAACGGCCGCTAGTATATCAATGGCATTGCCGATAGGACCGTGGATGCGTTCGCCGAGCAGGGGGTGAAAAACGGAGCGTATCGTAAGGGGGAGTGCGCGGTTATATGCGAAGTAGGCCAGTCCTAACGCCATGAGAGCGTAGAGGCCCCAGGCGTGTAAGCCCCAGTGAAAAAACGTAATACCCATTGCCAGTTCAGCCGCCTCTGGCGTACTGGCCGTTCCCCATGGAGGAGAAGAGAAATGATATATGGGTTCGGCCACGCTCCAGAATACCAAGCCGATGCCCATACCGGCGCTGAAGAGCATGGAAAACCAACCCCACGTAGAGAACTCGGGCTGTGCATCCTTTCCGCCCAAGCGAATATGGCCATAGCGACTGAAGATTAGGTAGATGACAAGCGCTAGATATACGTTGACTGATAGGATAAAAAACCAGCCCGTGCTCGCGGTGATAGCCGCTTGTACGGCATCAAATACCTCTTTCATTTGTGCCAAATAAAGTAGGCTAAACGCGACAAAAAAAACGATGAGGCCGGCGGATGTCCAAAATACGGTAGGGTGTATATGCAGATTAAAACGGCTTTCACTGTCGCTCAACGTAGGTTCCCTCGCTTTTTTTAGGCTTTCTCAAAGTGGAAGATACCCCAACTCAAGTAGCCTGCCTGGCCTCCGTCAACCCAATGACGAAGCCCCTTTTTCATGCGCTCAACGTAGTCTGGGTCTACGCTTTTATATAGAACCGCCTCAAGTCGTATCGTCTCATCTAAGACGCGCTGGTAGTGGTTGACGAGCTGGTCCGTTAGCTCTTCGAAACTCCGTTCGGTCCAGCCTAACGCGCTGGTAGAGGTGCGGTAAAAGCGCGGCGATCCCAACGATGTGAGGTGGATTCGGTCGAGAATGGGTTGTAAAACTCCTTCTGGACACGTATCCGACTGCATGGGGTCTGTAAAAATGAATTGGCCTTTCTTTTTGAGAACGCGATCTACTTCGCGCAGCACGGTTTCCCGCGTGTCGCTGTGCAGTATTGCATCCTGTGACCAGACGATGTCGAAATGCTCATCTGGACAGGGAATATCCTCAAAGTTGCCGTCTATAACGGTTATCGTGTCGTTCAAACCGGTTTTCTCGTTGAGCTGCCGATGGCGTTCATTTTCGACGCTGCTCAGGTTCAGTGCCGTCACGCGGGCACCGTGATTTGAAGCTAAATAGCGCGAGGCGCCGCCAAATCCAGAGCCCAGATCTAATATGCGTGCCTCGGGTTTGATAGATAGCTGCTTCGCCATGTGAGCGACGGTGCGCTGACTGGCCGCTGCGATGTCGTCATTCGCTACTTCGTATAAGCCAATGTGAATGTCTTCGCCGCCCCAAATGAGTGCGTAGAAATTATCTGCATCGGCACTGTCATAATAGTTTTTCGCCGTTTCGACTGCTGCTGAAGGCTTAGCCATATCTGATTATTCCTCAGTTGTGGCTAGATCTGGGTGGTAGCTCTTTTGTGCGACGTGGATAAAGAAATCGGGCTCGTCCTTGCGGTAGGTTTCCTGAAAATCGCCGTAGGTTTCAATTTTTTGGAATCCCACTTCTGCCATGAGGCGACGCGTGTAATTCTTGCGCAAGGGGAACATGTTGAGATGATAGACCGACTGGTCTGGAAACGTGTAGCGGAAGCGGGCGAGCCCATCGTCGACGTGTTCCGGTTCTGCTCTGATGTCGTCACCGCAGTAATAAAAAGCGTGCTTGCTGGAAAACCCATCGTCCAAGATTCGGTCGTAGTTGCGCTGATCTAGGATTAATATGCCATTGTACTTAAGCATTGCATAGAACTCGGCCAGCGCTTTGCGTCGGTCGTGCTCCTTGAACATGTGAGTAAATGAGTTGCCCAAACAAATAATGGCGTCATACTCGCCGTGGACGTCGCGGTTTAAATAGCGCCAATCGGCCTGGACCGTGCGCATGACCAAATCGCGTCTCCGAGCATTCTCAAATGCTTTGTATAGCATCTGTGGACTGCCGTCTGCACTGACGACCTCAAACCCTGCCTGCAGCAAGCGAACGGAGTGAAACCCCGTGCCCGTTGCCACATCAAGGACTTGCCGTGCCCCTGCTTCTTGAAGTTGTTGGATAAAGAAGTCTCCTTCTCCCTCAGCACGTCGTTCCCAATCAATTAACTCATCCCACTTGTCCACAAATCCCCACACGTACTCCTGTTTGTAATTATCTGTTTTTCGCGTTGAAATAGGATTCTTGTCAAACTTTTGTTCAGTAGATTTGCTTTCGGTTGTCATAAACGCTCTGTCTCTTTTCGCGAAAAAATAATGTGATTACCGGCTTCAAAAAGCTGTGGGTCGTGGTGCAGATAAAAAGCTGTGGGTCGTGGTGCAGGTAAGAAGCTGTGGATCGCAGTGCAGGTAAGAAGCTGTGGATCGCAGTGCAGGTAAGAAGCTGTGGATCGCGGTGTAGGTAAATAGATTCTCTTTACTGTGTGCGTGCGTCAGATTGTGCTTCTTGATTACGGGTCACATGCACATAGCGAAATGTGATGTTAATCCGTGGGCCAACGGGCCGACGCGTCTTGGGGATTTGATGCTTCCAATAGTGCTGCGTCTTACCCTGCATGATAAGCAAATCACCGTTACCTAGCAAATACTGGGAGGTTGGAAGATTACTCTGCGTTTTATGCCGCAGTAAAAAACGACGCTCCGAGCCTAAGCTGAGCGAGGCAATACAGGGGTCACGGCCCAACTCTGGTTCGTCGTCGCTGTGCCATCCCATGCCGTCGGCGCCATCTCGATAGTAATTGAGCAGAGCACTGTTAAACGGTTTAGAGATGAGGATGCTAACGCGCTGTCGCAGTCGGTCGAGCAGCGGGGTCCAATGCTGAGGTGAGAGCTGTAGTCCGGAGTAGGTATAGGTCGCGCCCGGATCGCCGTACCAAGCGGAAAGACGCGGAGCTGGATGAGATCGTCCAAAGAGCCGTACCATGTGCTGTTCCCACGGCGTTGTATCGCGCAGTTGATCGAATATGGACTGCCGCTCTCCATCGCGTAAAAACTCCGGATAATGCGCGACCTCGGCGTCGACAAGGTCGCTCATATTGGGTCCATTAAGCCTGAATAGAGTAAGCGATCTGAAAGCGTGACCAAGACCTATTCGACCGAAAATCCCAGAGCATCCAAATCGCGGCGTAGGGCGGTCTGCTGTTCTGCGTTGAGCGGGTTGTTGGGTGCTCGAGGGGGGCCTACGGGCAGGCCGCGCATGCCCAACTCGGCCTTGAGTGCTCCGAGCACGCCAAAGCGCATCATGGTCGAAATGACGCGATTGGCCTGTGCCTGTAGCTCCATGGCTGGGCGAATCTCCCCTGCTTCAAAATGGCGGCGCATACGCAAGAATATTTTTGGCATGATATTATAGGTCGATCCGATAGCTGCATCGGCACCGGCAACCATGCCGCCTAGGCAGATTTCGTCTGGCCCGGATATGATGTTTAGCCGGTCGCTGGCAAGGTCCACTAGACGCTGAAAGAAATAGAAGTTAGAGTCGGTGAACTTGAGCCCGCTGAAATTGGGCACGGCCTCCATGGCTTCGAGATATTGCTCTGCGGTGATGGTGGCGTCCGCCGTTTGCGCAATCCAGTAGACGTAAAAAGGTCTGTCCGTGGCGGCGCCAATGTCGGCGTAGTGCTGCACGGCGGCCTGCAGGTTGTTGGGATGGTCTACTGGGGCAACCGAGGCAATTGCATCGGCCCCTGCCGCGGCCGCATAGCGAGCCAATTCGACGGCATTTTCTGTGCCCGTAGCGCCTACTTGAACAATGAGAGGGACGGCTGCTGAAACCGCCGCAATGGTCGTATCGGTCATGGCTTTGCGCTCTTCTACTCGCATAGCCGCTCCTTCTCCCGTGCCGCCCGTGACAAAAAAACCGTTTGCTCCCTGGTCTAGGAGGTGGCTGACTAGGGGGGCAACTCGTTCGGGCGCTAGGGCGGAACCATCGTCGGTAAAGGGGGTTGCCAAAGCAGGCCAGATACCCCGTGCTATTTTATCCGTCATAGGTAGGTAAGAGATCCTTTTCTATACTTCGGGAAAGTCGAGCGGAGTGCGCGTGCCGACGTAGGGAGGCCGTAATAGATCGCGCTGGAGGTCGCTTTGCGCCATATCCATATAGGTCTCGAGATTTTCGGCTTTGGCCCAGGTTGAATAGCCCGGAGAATACTTATAGAGCAGAGAGCGGCGGCGCTGGGTGCTTTTCCAGCGCACTGTGCCGTGCACTAAGGCCTCGGTGAAAATGAGCATGTCGCCGGCTTTGAGTGCAGGATTTGTTACGAGCGGGGAGTCGAGAGGAGGCTTGTACGTGTTGATGCTGGCTTTGTGGCTGCCGAGCACGCCGACAAACCCACCGTCACCGGCCCCGACGTCTTCAAGAGCGTACATAACGACTATAAGGCCGTTCCACATGCGGTTGTAGGCCCACTGGTATTGGTGCTCGCCCTGGTCGGCGCGCAGACCACCGTGCAGATTCTCTCGGACTTCTGATCCGTTGGTCATCTGCAGTCCGTAGGTGTGGTCTAATCGCATCCAGTCCCCTATGATAGTGCGCATGACGTCTAGCGTTTTGGGGTGGGCCATGAGGTTCATGAAGAGCGGGTCTAAGTGGAGAAAAGAGAAACTCTGAGGGAATTCTCCACCCTGATCGGCATCGATTAACTCGTTCATGCGCGCCACGTCCTCTGGCGGAATCATATTGCGATAGACTATGAGACCATTCAGGTCAAATTCGTATACTTCGGCTTCTGTCATCATGAGCGTGGCACCGTTTCTGTATCCGTGTCTGCAGTCATCTGTCTTTTTTTCTGTTGATTGATTAATCTATGGCGCAATACGCAATTGCTGCAAGTCTACAAAGGAGAGATCAATGACCCGAGCAGAGCGGCTTACGCAGGCTCTTGAAGAGCGCCGAGCAGACGTGTTTATCAGTGCAATTCGCCCTAACCAGCTCTACTTTTTACCCCATCCCGAACCGAGTTCGGTCATATCCCGTGCAAATTGCTGTGCGATTGTTTTTGGCCTAAACGAACCTGTTGTCTTTCCTGGTATATGGATTTCTAACGCCTGTCGCGACCTGTTAACCGATTGTACCGTGATAGAAAATACGCACGGCGATCCTCTCCCAGAAGATCAGCTACTCGTCTATCTGCGCAAAGCGGGTTTAAAGCGCATTATTGTCGATCAGCCGGGGTTGGCAGAGTCCCTGCGCGGGCAAATTGACGGCTGCCAGATCGAATGCGAAGATTTGGGAACGGAGATACGCCGGAAGAAGGATGCACGCGACTTGGAGCATATGCGCGAAGCTGCACGCATCGCAGATTTGGGAATGACGGCTGCATTTGCCGCGATTCGTCCCGGTTTGAGCTGTCTCGACGTCATTGCCGAGGGCGAATACGCTATGCTGAAAGCCGGTGCCGAAGATGCCACTATGTCCCCAGCGGTGGGCGAGGGCACGTTTTACTTGGACAGCGCGGAAAATCCCCGACGACTCATTCGCGAAGGAGATATGATATTTATCGATATGGCCATTCACGTGCGGGGCTATCTCGGTGATATGACGAGAGCCGGTATCGTCGGTGAAGGCACAGAGGAGCAGCGCGTGCTGCTCGAGACGGTGCAGCGCGCGTATAAAACGGGGGTTGCCGCTATGGTCCCTGGAGCCGACGGAGCGGATATTTACCGCCAAGTTGTGACGTGCTTTGCCGAACGGGGTTGGAAGGATTATTACGTACACCATCTGAGTCACGGACTCGGCCTGGGAGGAGACCTTCCGCGCATAGGCAGCGCCGCAGCCGACGTCCTGCGGGTAGGGGATGCACTGTCCTGTGAACCTGGTGTGTATATACCCGGCCTAGGCGGGGCCCGCGTGGAAAATATGATCTATGTAGGAGAAGAAGGACCGGAAGAACTGACTCGGTGTCCGCTGGATTTGCCGATGGACCTATGAGCTGTCTTATCGTTGGTCTATGTAGCGCTGCAACTGTTCGGTCTCTTCCGTCGTGAATCCCATTAGGGTTAGCCGATCCGTTACCGGTTTGAGCAGCGGGTTAAAGTTGAGCCAGCGATCTCCGACCCGAAGCCCTAGCGGTCTTTTTAGGTTGGCGGGGCGACTGCAAAATTCATTCATCGCGCGCTTTGCGTAGGCATTGAGGCGTGCGGTGACCGCGCGCGTGCCGTCTGCCTGCGGTTGACTCGCTCTAAACGCTGCGATGTTCCATTCAGTTAGCAGCGGCTTTGGCGAAACGACGTACTGCACGGCGGCATCGGTCGAGCCGAAGGAAACGGTATCCCATCCAGCGTAGTAGGTTCCTTGAGCATCTGCGAGCAGCTGTGCTTCAAATAGATGTATGGAAAGAGTGGCTTTGGTCGGTTGTTCCGTACAGGATGCGGCGATGCACAGAGTGGCTAATAGAATCCATCGTTTCATCATGGTGCGAGTCCTTCCTTAGCCGTTGCCTCCCCAGGCTAGGGCATCTGCCTCGCGCTGGGTTAGAACGAGATCGCTACGGTCGTGCGGTAGAGGGGTGTGATCTTTCCACTCCTTGAGCAGATCGACTAGCTCCGCCAACGAATCACTTGTCAGCAGTCGCTGGCGCATCTGTGACGACCGGGGCAGGTGTTTAAAGTAGAGTGCGAGATGTTTGCGCGTTTCCATAACGCCTACGCGTTCACCCTTGTATTGAGCCATATACTCGAGCTGTTCGAGGGCTAAATCGATGCATTCGGACAGCGAGGCACCGTCACGGCCAGAGAAAATCCACGGATTGGCCATAGCGGCGCGGCCGATCATAACGCCGTCGCAATCGGTTTCAGACTGCATGCGTCGAGCATCTTCTACGGAAAAGACGTCTCCGTTACCAATTACTGGGATCTGTGCGGCTTCCTTGGCACGTGCAATCCATTCCCACGCAGCGCTCCCCTTGTATTTCTGCACTACCGTGCGCGCGTGAATGGCGATGGCCTGCGCACCGGCCTCTTCACAGCGACGCACCACCTCTAGAATATTGATATCGGCGTCATCCCATCCGATGCGCGTTTTTACGGTGACGGGGACATTAACGGCCTGGACCGTAGCGTAAACGGCTTCGTAGAGTCTGTCTAAGTCGCGCAGATAAGCGGCTCCGCTTCCTCTGCGTAGAATCTGAGGTACGGAGCAGCCAAAGTTGATGTCGACAATCTGCGCCCCGCGTCGTTCAAACTCGCGTGCACCGGCTGCGATCAGATCTATGTCATTGCCATATATCTGTGCGGCAAGAAGGGAGATACCCGTTTCTTCGTAAAGGGCAGCATCGGAGAAGTCGAGCTGCCACTCACTTTTACGCGATGCCGTGCCGATGGTTCTGCAGTTGATAAACTCGACGCCGACAATCTGTGCACCCAAGCGTGCGCAGATGAGCCGGTATACCCAATTGCCTACGCCGGCCATGGGGGCCAGCGTGAGAATGGGTAGGTCTGCGCGCCGCGGGGTGAGTGCGTAGGGGCCGATCTGCATGGACGTGGATCTAGCTCTGCTGCTGAAGCTGCGCAGCCAGCGCCTTTTCGCTTTCGGCCTCGGCAATCATGCCCTTGCGTTGGTAGAATATCGACAGGCTCGTATGCGCTAGGAAGTCTTCGGGATTGTGCTCTACCGCCTGCTGTGCGCAGGACAGCGCCGCGTCCAGATCGCCTAGCTTCTCGTGACAGTGCGCCATCGCTTGATAGGCATCTGCAAAGCCAGAATCGACTTCTAACGCTCGATTAAATAGCTCAATGGCGCCGGAGAAGTCCTGCTGGGCAAACTGCATCATACCGCTTTTATATAGCTCCATTTTATCCGCTGCGCTCATGCTCTATTTTCTCCCTTTAGATCCGGTTATATGATTAAAAAAACGGGGGGTTGCCCAGCACGTCAACCGCTATTTATGAGTGGACAGATTTAAATGACTGTAGGTCTCCCAGCGCGCACTGCGTATCTTCTGGAGAGAGGGGTAATAGCGTAGAGAAAATCACGATGGGAGCGTCCTATGCTGAGGGTCTTTTTTCTTGTGAGTGCGTTGGTCAGTCCAGGTATACTTTGGGCACAGCGCAATCTCGATATTGAATACGTTGAGGGTATTGAGCCACTCCACTACGTAGTGCAGCGATCTCTAGGGCCGATAAACATTGATGGAAAGCTGGATGAGCCGTCATGGCAGCGTGCGGAATGGACGCCGGCCTTTGTCGATATTGAAGGTGAGCGGAAAGAGAAGCCCGCGTTCTTAACGCGAGCAAAAATGCTCTGGGATGATAAATACTTTTACATTGCCGCCGATCTTGAAGAGCCCCATGTATGGGCCACCCTAACAAAGCGCGATGCCGTTATTTATCGGGATAATGACTTTGAGGTATTTATAGATCCCGATGGGGATACGCATTTGTACTATGAGTTTGAGATCAATGCGCTTGGTACGGAGTGGGATTTGCTCTTGGCCAAACCCTACCGAGACGGAGGCCCCTATATAAACGCCTGGTATATAGACGGGTTAGAAACGGCTGTTCAGGTGTGGGGCACGATTAATGACCCGAGCGATACAGATCAAGGGTGGTCGGTAGAAATGGCGTTTCCCCTACACGTCCTACAGCAGGCCAACGGTCGTCGGGGTCCGCTCGCAGGGCAAATCTGGCGCGTGAACTTTTCTCGCGTGCAGTGGGAGTTAGAAGTGGTAGAAGGGGAATACGCCAAAGTGGCCGGCCGCAGCGAAGATAATTGGGTCTGGTCTCCGCAGGGGCTGATTAATATGCATTACCCAGAGAAATGGGGCTATGTGCTTTTTGCCGATGAGCCCGCTGGCAGCGATGGAGCTGTTTTCATCAAGCCTGCTCGGGAGCGAGCCTGGTCTACGCTGCGCAGCATCTACTACAGACAGCGCCGTTTTCGCGCCGAACGCGGATATTATGCCGAGCACGCCGATTCGCTGGGGCTCGAAAACCCCGTTTTGCAGAACTTTCTCTGGCCGCCTTCTATACAGGCTACAAATCACTCTTTTGAAGCGACCTTAGAGGAAGTTGTGGATCTCGATGAGGACGGTGCGATTAGTCGCTACGGTATAAGCAGTGATGGAAGGCTTTGGAAACGCTGAAATATAGCGGGAGGCTTAGTGCGTTCGGTATAGATGGTAGGCGCAGTCGGGTCCGACAAGGCGGACCGCACCGTCGCGCGGTAGGGCCGTCTGAGCATGTAGGACCAGGCTTTTGTATTGGTATTTTTTGCGCAGGATCTGCGCTTGTAAAGCGCGTGATGTGGACGTTTTATTCACAGGGCATACCTCGCTTTTTGAAATGGGTTTAGGGCGCGAAGCGCCCAGCGTTTGTAATATAGCGCATTGCCTTTAGTGGGGCGCGTAGATATATTTTTTATGGATCCGTTGG
>CALDFW010000033.1 GCA_937942165.1 uncultured bacterium
GGCGGAGCAATGCGACCGGCCTGGCCGTTTGATGCCAAGCCATCCACTCTTGATCTATCCAGAGGTTACCAGTGGCCACTGTCACCAAAAAAGATCTCGCTCGCATAGTAGCCGATACCATTGGCTGTAAAAACAACCTGACCTTGCAGATGGTCGATAGCCTTTTTGAGGCAATGCGCGATACGCTGATCGAAGGGAATCGCATCGAAATCAGGGGATTCGGCGTTTTAGAAGTGAAAGACACCAAGCCCAAACCGGCCGCTCGCAACCCGCGCACGGGCGAGGTAGTGTACGTGCCTGCACGGCGCAAAACGCATTTCAAGCCTGGTAAACAACTCAAAGAGGCCCTTCACAGCGCCCCCTCAGACCACAATGGCGAAGCCGGCTCTGGCTCCGCTATCACGCCCTCTGAAGAGACGGAAAACAGCCCCACCTGGAGTTCGTAAAGCGCTGGCCCGGTGTGCGCACCTCATGACGCGGTGCTCATCCCTCAAAAGTCAAAGAAGATACTCCTTTAGAACCGCTTTTCTGACCGCTCTGCTCTGCTGGCTACTTACGCTGTCTTCCCCACTCCATGCCACTGCGCTACACGTGGGCACTGACCCGCGCATTGAACTACTCACAACGGTTCAACTTCTCAGCGGCTACCCCTTCCTAACGCCGCATCAAACTCACTACGCTCGCGTCGTACTTAAACGATTTTCCCCCCATGTGAGCCATCCCGCCGTGCGACACTTCCGCAGCCTCAGCGCAAGCACCGGCTGGTCGGATGCCTATCCTACGGCCATGCTCTACCTGTCCGATCCACCCGAGTTGGAAGAAATATTTCCTCCGCCTCCTCCCGTTTATGCCGCGTTCAACGGACCGGAAAATTTTGACCGCTTTGTATCCGCCCTGCGAAGCTTTGCACACCAGACGCGCTTTATGCACTTCTACCACAGTCAGGAAGATTTCTTTGGAGAGTTGGAACAGGGCGTGCGCGGGCTCATCGGCGACCACGACCCCATATCGACCGTCGAATCATACTACGGGATACGCCAGTTAAGCTATCATCTCATACTCAGCCCCCTCCTACACCACGGAGGATTCGGCCCTCATATCGGCCGTCCCGGCGGGCCCTATGACGTGTATACCGTACTCGGACCGACCAGAGCGCAGTACGGAATTCCCTCCTACGGTCCACGCCCTCATTTGCTGGAGTTGATTTGGCACGAGTTTGGCCACGCATTTGCCAACGATCTAGCCGGCACCTACAGCGAAGAATTGCTCCAGAGATCTGCTCTTTATCTACCGCTGTCTAAACCTATGAGAAACATGGGGTATACGCGCTGGATTGACTGCGCAAACGAACACGTTATTCGCGCAGTAACCGCTCGCTTGAGCACGCAGGTTTTTAGCCCAGAACAGGGCCGTCAGGCGCTCCGAGAGGATGCCGAGCGCGGATTCCGCTACGTCCACGCTATCAGCAGACGTCTAGTAGAGTACGAACAGTATCGGACAATCTATCCCAACTTCTCCCACTTTTACCCGCGCATTGTCGAGACATTTGATGAGTTGGATCGCCCCAAACGACCTAGAGCACCTGTCGACGAAAAGACTCGTCCTGAACAGGACTGACGAGCGCCTCATCCAAGCAGCCTGCCGCCAAGGCCTGCGCGATCACAGAAAACGTCTCTCCAACTGCTCGACCTGTTATATCGACGGCCTCTTCATCATGGGATCCGTTTAGAAAAAGGCCGGTCGACAAGAGCACGCCCCGCCGCGCATTCTCCTGAACAAAGAGCGTCTGAACTTTTTTTAAATCTTCCGGTCTTTCCACCTCAAAGCGAATGTTGGGATGCGCAGCACTGCCCGCGCACGCTGCGCGGAGTCCCACCCGCTCCGCCTCCTCGTTAATCCGCTCCCGGAATAGGGTCCCCACGCGATGAAAATGGGGGATACAGCCGCGCTCCTGCAAAGCGCGCAGCGTTACCAGCGCGGCGCGAGCGCCAATGGCATCATCCCAGTAGGCACTGGAAATGAACATTTGCTCGACCCCAGCCATATAGGCCTTTTTTCCAACGATGGCCCCGAGGGGATATCCATTGGAAATTGCCTTTGCAAAGACGGACAGATCTGGCGTGACGCCGGCGTATTCTTGCACCCCACCTAGGGCGATGCGAAACCCAGAAGAGACTTCGTCAAAAATCAGCACAACTCCGTATCGATCAGCCAGCGCACGAACACCCTCCAAATAGCCAGCGGGAGGTTCCTCGCTTCGCATGGGTTCCATGATGATACAGGCCACTTCGTCTCCGCCCCGTGCCAGAAGGCGCTCTAGCGCATCTAGATCGCCGTAGGGAAAGGGCGCTGCCGTGCCCTCTAGGGCCGCTGGGACTCCGATCGCTTCGATCCCGTTAAACAGGTGATTGGCCAGGTGTTCACCGCCGAGATTAGCCGCCAAATACCAGTCGTGCCACCCGTGATAGCCGCAAAACAATACCCGATCTCGGCCGGTAAAACCGCGGGCAATGCGCACCGCGATCGCACAGGCTTCTCCGCCCCCTTTACAAAAACGAACCATTTCAGCCGATGGAATAAGCCGCACTAACTCTTCGGCGAGCAGCACCTGCGTCTCATCTAAAATACTCGTGACCGTACCCCGACGAATTTGCTCACATACGGCCGCATCAACCTCATCGTCGCAGTATCCAAGCACAATCGGGCCAACGCCGCTGTGCCAGTCGATATATTCATTGCCATCTACGTCCCAAATACGACATCCCTTGCTGCGCTGTGCATATATTGGGCTCACCCCAAGAGCCGCACGCGTCGGCCTTCTGCTAATCAACTGAGCAGCCCCTGGTATGTGCTCTTTGGCGCGAGCGTAGAGGGCCAAAGAGCGATCAATGCGTCGTCGTTTATCCATCCGCTACTCCCATCGGTGTATACTAGTCGTCTATGAGCCCCCAGAGACGCTGTCGCTCGACGCTCCACGCACGCCATGACTCCGCAAAGAAGTGCTTCACAGCTTCGCAGTCTCGCCTGCGTCCGCCAACCGGGAAGTAGTTCCAACTCATGGCCCGTCGCGGTCCCTCAGAGACCTTAATCCCAGTCGCATGCCAGGTGCCTGGGTTCCACACCAACGTCCAGCGAGGATCCAGACAGACCTCAATCTCACTCGGATGGCGTGCGAAAAAAAGATCGGGGCACTGATCGTATTGACCGCTTGCCAATTCAATCTGCCTCAGTTCCTCTTTCACATCTTCGCTCGGACGTTCCATGCTACCCGGAAGAATTCTAAGTGGACCATTATCTGATCCGTGCATATCCAAAGCCGTGCGCACTGCGACTTGGGCGATCTCCGGCCCTCCGTCGGCGTGCCAATGCACCTGACGCTGCGGACGACCGTCGGACGCGACAATTTTGGATGCATCGCCCAAGCCACACGCCCCGATATGAATATCCTCGCACTCCAACAGGGTGCGAGCCCATTCCAGTAATTGGGGACGTTCCGCTTGCCGGAGCAACAATTCCCCCATCATGAGGAACTGACACGCACCGGCATTGAACCGACCCGGTAAATCAGCTCCTTCCCACTCGGGCTCAACCTGGCGCTGGAGCGCCTCGATCTCGACCATCTCCTGTCGAGACATCGGATTCGGCACCAGGAGAAAACCCATGCGATGAAAGTGATTGATTTGGACGCTATTCATCGGATCTCTCCCCTAACGCGCGCGGTTCGGGCACACTGCCCGAAACATGCACCCACGAGCGAAACACCCCACCAGAGCAGTTCTCATCGGACCCCTCTCTCTTTTGCCAGATTCTTCAGTCCCTCCATGAGAACGTCTATTTCATCTTCTAATAGGAAGAATGTCATACTCGCTCGCAGCCCTTCCGGACCGTGTGGCAACGCCTTGACGACAATATTCCAGCGGCTTTCCAACTCTTGGCTAAGCAACTTACCAGAAATTCCGTGCAACCCAAAGCTGACGAGCGCCGCCGAGCGCTCTCCAGCCAGCGGTGTATACAGTTGGGCACCCACTCCGATTAGGGCCTCTTTAAGCAGGTCTGCAAGGTGCTCTGTCCGCCGCCAAATGGCCGAAACACCTATCGAAGTAAGGTATTGGGCGGAACGAGCCCAAGCGTGTACTAGAGGCCACGACCACGGCCCGTACTGAAAGCGTTCTGCACTCGCGCGCAGCCGATAAACGCCTCGTTCAAAGTCCAAACTCTCCTGCGAACGGCCTCCTGCATAGCGCACCTGTAGCGCGTCTAAACGTTCGCGATGAACAAAGAGCAAACCGGCGGCATAGGGAGCATACATCCACTTGTAGGAAAGCAGTCCGGCAAAATCACAGCCAATATCGGGCAGCGACTGCGGCCATAGCCCCGCCGAGTGGGCCATATCTACAAAGCTCAGTATGCCGCGTGCACGGGCCGCTGCACACAAACGCTCTACCGGAAGCCGGAAGCCTCGGTCCGTCGTAACGTGGCTCAGCGCAATTAGCCTAGTCTGCGCGTCAAAATGGCGTTCGAAAAGAGCGACCTGCTCGTCGGCATCGTCCACGACGGGAACTCGAATCAGCTCAATCCCGCGGATGTCGCGCAGGTGCAGCAGCGGCAATAGAACAGCCGCTTCTTCATCGTCACTCACCAATACGCGATCACCGGCCTGCCAATCTAAGCCGCGGAGAACGGTTTGAAACGCCTCACTCACCCCGCGCATGAGCGCGAGCTCTTCTACGGCACACGAGAAGAAGCGAGCGAGTGCCTCCATACTTTGCCTGCGGCGCGCGTATTCTTCTTCCGGATATACGATGTGCATGGGCCCCCGCTCATACAGCTCGCGCATTCGCTCAGCGTGTTCCTGAGCAACGGGCGTGGGCGTTATACTGACGCCGCCGTTTTGCATCCATATATAATTATCGAGCGCGGGAAAATCAGCCCGAAAACGCGCCACATCAAGCTCCATGAGGCCTCGCTTCCGCACAGAGAAACAGACACGCAAAAGGGGCCGTCCTCGTAAGGACAGCCCCTTGGATCAATTGCTCTTGCACGGCCTAGCGGCGACGCCGGCGGCGCTGCGGCTGCGCACCGCGTTTGGGTCGATTTGAAGACGCATCTTCACTCCCTCCACCGCACAGCAGCGCTTCCAAGTTATCAAAGGCAGTGCCGATCATTTCCTCATCCCAATCCCCGTCGATCTTTATCTTCAGCATCTCTTTTATCGCTTCCAACTCTTCGCCCTGAGCCTGCACCTTCTCGGTGCGCGCGGGTTCATTTTCCATTATTCCTCTTTCTTTTCTTCCGGTGCAAAAGGCTTGTAAACAATCTAACGGCGCGCTGTTTTAAGCGCAACGGGGCGCATCATGCCATACCACAGTAATCCAAGGCAGCCAGCGCATAAACCTGAGCAGCTTCGCTCAGACGACGGACTTCAACCCATTCCTCGTCAGCATGGGCCGTTTCGTTGGATGGGCCATAATAAAATGTGGGAATTCCCGTGCCGTGGGCATATATATTCGCATCGCCTACAATGCGCATGCCAACGTATTCTTCTGTGCCTCCCACAACCGTTCGATGCGCCTGAGCAACAGCACGGACGGCGGGGTCATCCGTGGGCGTTTCGAAAGGCTCTCGCTCGTGCTCCATCTCAACCTTCCATTCCAACCCACCCTCTTCTGCGATGGGGGCAACCAACGCCTTTAGCTCAGCGAGTACTTCCTCGGCACAGCGTCCCGGTACCCAGCGACGCGTGCCCTGCAGCAGAGCGTGAACCGGGGTCCGGTTAAAATAATCTCCAACGTGCACCTGTCCGAGGTCGATCCGTTCAGGGCCGGCCAACGGATGGCCCGTTTCTCTATCGAGTCGATCCTGAAGCGCCCCGAGCGCCTGCAAAATTGAACCCACGTAGTGGATGGGATTTTCCCCATAAGCTACATACTGCGTATGACGTCCCCCCAGCGGAGAGGTCAATCGGATCGTAAAGACCATGGATCCCATACTCATAACCCAAAGCGCATCGCGCCCCTCAACTATGAGAATCCTGTCACAGTTGAGCACACCATCTCGTAGGTCGCTGACCAAAGCGCGAGGACCATCCTTTTGCGCCTCGGTCTCCTCGTGCCCTACAACGGCGGTCAACCACACATCCCCACGCGTCTGTATCCCACTGTCAACAAGCGCCTTAGCCGCACCCAGCATTGCGGCCATGCCCCCCTTCATATCGGTAGACCCACGACCGTAGATTCGCCCTTCTTCACGGTGCATAGGCCCACAAGCCCCCTGCGGGATCGTGTCGAGATGACCATTAAAAAGCAAAGTAGGTCCCCCCCCAATGCCCGAGATCCGTGCATAGAGATTGTTGCGCCCCGGCGTTATGGGACGGACTAAAACGTCCAAGCCAAGCGAACGCATCATCTCTTCAAAAAGAGCGCATACTTCTTGTTCATTCATGGTCACACTAGGCACGGACACGAGTTCGGCTGCCCGGTCGGCAACCCAGGCCGCGTCGACCGCATCGCGGACCCGCTGCTCTATGTTCATGGACCAATGACTCCTTGCATCATTTGTAATTGTACCTTCACGAATAAACTCGATCCACACTACGTGCTCAAGTGAGTTAGTGCGGGAAAGTAAGACGCATCATTTCAGTGCGGTCCACGTGCGCATTGAGTATAGCATATACCAATGATAGATCAAAGTAGACGTCGTTAGAGCATTCCCATCTTAATAACTACCCCTTCCCCTTAGGTGCTCCTTTTCTCTTCTAACTTCCCTTGCTCTCCGTTATCTCTCAGCGTTTGCCACCGATCGGCCCATTCGCTTACTTTGCTGCACACCATGCATTTTCCATCTATACGGAGCGTATTCTATGGGCGTATTTTATGACTTGGGCCGACCCGTTGTCGGCGGATGG
>CALDFW010000034.1 GCA_937942165.1 uncultured bacterium
GAAGAAGATGCGACGGGTGATTTAAACGCGGGGTTGGGCTACCGTTGGAACAAGCTGCATTTTGACTACGGTTACCACATTCCGTTGGATCTAACCGAGACAAATGGAGCACATCGCTTCTCGTTTGCCTACGGTTTCTAACCGATGTAATAAAAATGTTTTAAAAGGGGGTTGGCTCTACTGAGTCAACCCCCTTTTTTTATTCCAAAACGTCCTCATCTACATTAGACACGAGAGTCCCTAGATCTTCGCCGTTGCAGATTCGTTGCATGGTTCCCTGTTCGGCAAAATCAAAGACGTGAATAGGCAGTGCGTGATCTCGTGAAAGCAGGACAGAGGACTGGTCGGCCACCGTTAGATTATTCTGGATGATGGTGTTATAGTGCATCTGTTGGTAGAACTGCGCGTCCGGATTTTTCTGTGGATCGTCTGTAAAGATCCCCCGCACTTTGTTTTTGGCAAAAAGCATAGCGTCTGAACGCGTTTCTATCGCGCGCTGCGCCGCCGTATAGTCGGTGGTTACGTAGGGATTGCCAATGCCAGCAGCAAAGATGACAATGTATTTTTTCTCTAAATGATGGATAGATCTGAGGCGAATAAATGGTTCTGCAACGGTGTTAATGGGGATTGCACTCATAACGCGGACCTCTAACCGTCCCTGAGCTTTAGCGGAAAGAACGCCGCGTAGCATTAGACTGTTGATGACAGTACCCATCATACCAATATTGTCCGCTTCGGCTCTCTCTATGCCCCATTGAGCCGCCAACTGACCTCTGAAGATGTTTCCACCTCCAATTACAATAGAGACTTCAACGCCTTGGCTGTGTAGGCCGAGAACTTCGTCTGCTATATGCTCAAGTGCTTCGGGGTCAAAGCCAGATTCACTCTGCCCTGAAATGGCTTCGCCGCTGAGTTTTAAAAGAACGCGTTTATATCGCATGGAATTTGTGTTCTCTCTGGGGGAGAATGGGTTGAAAGTAATCGTTCTAAAGGAGACGACCCTTTTTTATCTCGAGGGCCTCAGGGTGCTGTTCCACCAATTTCTCTGCCGTCTGTGTAAACTGATCGACTTGCCGATGCGCTAGGCCAG
Source organism: uncultured bacterium (assembly GCA_937942165.1). Taxonomy (GTDB): domain Bacteria; phylum Latescibacterota; class UBA2968; order UBA8231; family UBA8231. The sequence goes on from CALDFW010000034.1 coordinate 1,091, forward strand.
TAAGAGATCGACTGCGATCTAGGACGGCTTTAATCTCGGCAGTCTCAAGAGGGAAACGAGTGTCATTTGCGAGTCGCTTTGGCAGATCATTCTCGGGTTGCCCTTCGCGCAGCGACAGGGCCGTGGCGACCGCATGTTCTTTTATGGCTTCGTGGGCCTGCTCTCTTCCGGCTCCTTTTTGCACGGCTTCCATAAGCAATGTCGTGGTCGAAAGGAAGGGCAGGTATCGCTCAACATCTCGGTCTATAATAGCTTCGTAGATACCCATATCGTCTAAGACGTGAAGCATGGTTTCGATCATACCATCAAACGCAAAAAAACTATCGGGAAGTGCTACACGGCGTACTACGGAGCACGAGACGTCCCCTTCAAACCACTGATCTCCATTGAGGCCGCCTATCATATGGAGATATCCTCCAAGTATAACTTGAAATCCGTTAACCCGTTCTGTGCTACGGGTATTCATCTTATGGGGCATGGCAGAGGATCCAACCTGTCCTTTGGCAAAGCCTTCTGTAACCATCTCTCCGCCCGCCATTAGGCGCAGCGTGCGCGCGAGGTTAGCAATGCCTGATCCAAGCTGATAGAGGCAGCTAATAGCTTCAAAATCTAGGCTGCGAGGATATACCTGTCCGACAGAGTTGATTTCCTTCGCAAAGCCCAAGTGTTCGCGGATTTGTGACTGGAGTTGATCTAAGCGGTCGGAATCGTTTCCGAGCAGCGTTAGTTGGTCTAGCCCAGTGCCAACTGCCCCCTTCAGGCCCCTTAGGGGATAGCGGTCGCATAAATTCTCTAAATGGTTATAGGCCTGCAGCATTTCTTCGCCAAACATGGCAAGCCGTTTGCCAAGCGTAGTTGGCTGAGCAGCGGCGTAATGAGTGCGACCTACTATTACTCGGTCCTTCCACTGCTGTGCGCGTCGACTTAATTTAAATATGAGAGCGATGTATTTTAATTGGACCAGGCGCAGAGAACGCAAGACTTGGAATTGCTCAACATTATCGGTTAAGTCGCGACTGGTCATCCCTTTGTGTATATGTTCGTAGCCTGCCAATGCGCAGAATTCTTCAATTTTTGCTTTGACATCATGGCGAGATACGGCTTCGCGTTGGGCAATCGAATCGAGGTTTATTTGGTCTTTTACTGCTTCGTAGGATTGAATCGCTTTCGTAGGAATGTCGATCCCCAAATCCTTTTGAGCTTTAAGGACGGCTATCCAGAATTCTCTCTCAAGCATTATTCGGCCTTCTTCTGACCAAATACCTTGTATTGATTGGCTGGCATAACGCAGCGCTAAAACGTTCGAAATAGGTTGGGCAGTAGACATGGAAAATTATAAATCCCATCTGAGTTAAAAATAAGAACCGCACGATGGATCAAAAGCATAAGCATTTATAAAAAGACTCGCCAGATCGAGAGAAAAAGGCCTATAAAAATAATTATGTTAGTTGATAAAAAAGGATTAATCCTACTCATATTAACGGCTCTTGGCTGGAGTCTTAGTGGGGTTATCATTAAAACCGTGGAAATGGAGGCCTTGCCTATCGCCTTTTATAGGAGCGCTATCGCGGGAATTTTTCTCAGTCTATGCTCGTTGCGAAGTGAACCCTTTAAGCCTAATCACCACAGCGCGTATACGGCTATCGCTTATGCCCTTGCTGTTATTTTATTGGTTGTTTCAACCAAAGAAACTACCGCAGCGAATGCTATTATCCTGCAGTATTCGGCGCCGGCCTTTGTATTTATACTGGCTATTCCCTTGCTGGGAGAGCGCCCTGAAAGGAGAGATTGGTGGGTCTTAATAAGCACCATGTTAGGAGTTCTATGCATCTTTAGCCAGGGGACTGGGGATGCCATAGACGGTATCATATATGGTCTATTGAGCGGATTTGGCTTTGCTCTTTTAACCGTTCTTCTTCGCCTATACAAGGGAAGAAATCCTGTCCAAACCATGGCTTTTAACAATCTCTTAGTAGCTCTTCTATTATTGCCGTGGGTATGGGATTCACTCATGTTAACGCCGATAGAAGCGGTTTTAATGTTGATTATGGGGGTCATTCAACTGGGTGGCCCATACGTCATGTATGCCTTTGCCCTTCGCAGGGTCCTCGCAAGAGATGCCGCACTGATTAGCCTATTGGAACCACTTTTAAACCCTGTATGGGTATTTCTATTTGTGGGAGAGATACCGGCGAGTATGACGTTTTTGGGGGGAAGCCTAATTTTGGGTGGGCTCTTACTGCGGTTTTTCAGGAGATAAGAAAAGAGATAGACCATGGTCAACAGAGAAGAGCAGGTGTATTGGGTTATCGGCTATGGCTCATTAATCCACCCTGATTCCCTCAAGAGAACGGTGCCTCATATAGAAGTGGATCAAATAAGGCAGGTCCGCGTGATGGGTTATCGGCGACTATTTAATCTTGCCTCAATGGAGGCATGGAATAGTGCTATGTCTCTCAGGCAATCTGCGGCCGTTTTAAACGTTGAAGTGGATTCAGAGGCTGAATTTGGAGGAGTGGCTTTCCCAGTAGGTGAAAGAGCTCTCTGTGCACTTGATCAACGCGAGTATATGTATAAGAGGATTACAGGCGTTAAATGCGAAGAGTTTACTACAGGAGAGCCGGTTTATCGCAGTATCCTGTATAGCGCCCTGAGTGGAGAAGAATTGCGTTCGCAAAAAAAGTTCTTTCACGAAAAAAGCGTGCAACCGTTGGGATTGGAGAGTTTAATCTGCAAAGAGATTCTTCCAATTGATAAGTATTTGAGTCTATGTTTGCAGGGGGCTTTTGGATGGAGTGATCAATTTGGAAGCCACTTTGTCGAGAATACATATCTCGGCGATGGAGTGACTTCTCTAAGTGAGTTTCTCTCCGAGGATGAGATTCGGGGACGGTTGGATCTCGATATTGTAGACTACATACTTCATAGATAAGAGCTTATAGAAATCCCGCCCACGACCAATAGACAAGGTTCAAGGGATAGAGAAAAATCAGAGAAAGGAGAGAGAGGGAAAATTGTAGTAAAATAAGGTGGCTTAAGGTGAACTTTCTATAGGAATAGGCAACCATAAGGGGGGCCGCTTGATAGGGAAGAAAAACAAGCGTTGTTGCCATACCTATGCTCATTGCAGCTGGAAGAATTCCTAATTCATGCTCCGCTGCAAGTTGGAGGAATGGATGTGTAACGACGGCTGCTACAGCTGCTATATCCATGACGAAGTCGAGCGGAACCGTAAGTAGCGTAAGGGCGAAGTAGCGCTGAGGAAGATCCCACCTTGAAAGATGTGCCCATTCTACGGCATTGTTTATAAAAGCATCATTAAAACCGGACCCGCTCAGCGCAGTTCCCAAGGAAAAGAGGGCGGCGATATAGAAGAGAAAGGTGAAATCTAACTTTTTTAAGTCTTTTACATTCAGCGTTCCCCAATGGGGAATCAAAAGTATTAGCACCACTGCAAGGGCAACATAAACGGGTGGGATTTGGTGAACCGTATCTGTTGCCCAACCAATCACGCCGAAGGTCAACACGCCTAAGGTCTTTTTTTGTGCGGTAGTAAAGGTGAATTCAGTTTCCTTTTGGGGAATGGGCCTAAAAGGGGCGATCGTTCTACCCCAAAATATCCAGATTAAAAAGGCTGATAATATCGATCGGCCGATCCCTACGAGGGGAAACATCCATACAAACCATGTAGACCAAAAGATAGATTCATTGCCCCATTCATGAAGTTGGCCTGCTAATATCATGTTGGGTACGGCACCGGTTAAAATGCCGAAACCGCCAAAGACAGTGCTCGAAACTAAGGAGAGCAGAACTACCGTAGTCGCCTTTTGGTCGTTCGTACACTTGAGGGAGGTGCAAAGGGCTAGTCCAATGGGGAAAAGTAGGAGAACGCGAACGACGCCCGACGGAACAATAAAGGCCGTGGCTAACCCAATGAAGTGGAGTTGTGCTATGAGCAATGCGGGATGCCTTGAAAGAACGCGCTTCATGATATTGGCAAGGAGAGTGCCTACCCCCGTCTGTTCAAGAGTCATGCTAATGGCCATTCCCGTGAAGATTAGCCATATGGTTTTACCGGCAAAAGGTGCAAAACTCTCTTCAAACGTTAAAAGGTCGGTAAGGGGGTAAAGGACGAGGAGAAAAAGCGAACTAAGCTGAATGGGAACAGGTTCAAATGTCCAGAAACATAGGGCAAATAACGCGATGCCGAGTGTGAGCTGTATGGTGGGTGCGATCTGGGAAAGTGGGGCAATTACTCCCGCTACAAGGCAAACTAGGCCGGTTAAGGCTCCGATACGCTGGACGGTGTTCATCGACGGAGCTGGTCGCTTAGAGTACCCACAGAGATGACAAAATAGTGTGATCTATTCCACTTCATTAGGACGTCAAAATTATCATAGATTAGGTAGGCTTTACCACCGGCTCTGGCCGGGCGTAGCAGGCGCGCATTGATAGTTCTCTCCGGTAAGTTTGTTCCGTTGAGCCTGCGGATACCAAGAGCGTCCCAATCTCTTAGTGGTTTACTCGTCTTACCATCAGCTAAAGTTGAATCGAAATCAGGCGGGAGTAGGACGGGGCGGCCCCAGGTTAAATCGTCGTTCCAGCCCAAGGCTTTTAAAAAGTTTGCAATCGAAGCCAGCGCATCAGCTCTTGTGGTCCAAATGTCGCGCTTCCCGTCGCCGTCGTAATCGACGGCATATTGTTTGTAGTTCCAAGGCATGAACTGGCATTGGCCCATCGCGCCAGCCCAAGATCCTACCATCTGTGCGGGGGAGGTGTGTCCATCTTCAACAGTCTGCAATGCGGCGATGAGTTCGTTGCGGAAATAGGTGCCCCTGCTACTCGAAAAAGCAAGAGTCGTTAAAGAGCTAAGGATGGGGTAGGACCCCATATATTGGCCGAAATTACTTTCTAATCCCCACAGGGCGACTATAACCCGCGGGTCTACTCCATACTGTCTTTGGAGAGCTTTGAGAAGTGCTCCATTCTCTTCTAAGTGATGCTGACCCGTCTGTACGCGAGTTGGGGTGATGCGTTTTTCAAGGTAGCCCGACAGTGTTTGTGTAAATTCCGGCTGTTTGTTTTTGAGTCGCAGGACCCGTTCATCTAGCCGCATGAAGGTTATGCTCGCAGCAAACGTCTCCTGGCTTATATTTTTTTTTAGAGCTTCTATGCGAAAGGCTTCAATCCACTGGTCGAAATCTTCTTCGGCGTAGGTTCGTTGTATTGAAATGACTATGATTATGGCAAGTATAAGAGCGCGCACAGAAAAAACTCGTTTCATTGAATTCAATGGTAAAATAGTATGAAAAACAAAAAATGTCATTGGACATTACACATAGTAAACCCGAGCGCGTACGGTAAAATAAAATGACTAAAGAGCATTTTGATGGGGTTGAATCAATACGCATTCGCTTAATGGATCGCCTAACGGGACCGTTTACGAGGCTTATGATACGGCCTATGCCTGAAGTTGCCCTATTAGACCAGGGCAGCTGTAGCGCTATTATACGGGGACATCGTATAAACCAAATCGTACCGATTATGGGGGGGAGTCGGTCCTGTTATTATACCGAGAAGAAACCGAGTGGCTGGAAGCCAGAAAGCTTTCGGGACTCGCTTTGGGCTTCGGGATACGTTGGGAAGACCCAGGATGTATGCACTACGCTGGCCATACCAGTTGGGCATGTCAAATTGGACACCTTAGATAAGCTGCAGTTCTGGGTACAAGGCTATACCCCCTGGTCGACAGAGGCCGTTGCGTCTTGGTTTCGTGAACGGGATACGGGAGCTTGGCTAACTGTTATGAGGGTCTACAAAATAGATCCCGTCAACTTTGGGAGCGCAGATTCGCTGGGGTTAGGAAGAGTGGCTCCCTTTATTGCACGTGGAATACGCCCGATAATAGATGACGAATCGTGGAGCAAGACATTGGAAGAGCTCGATGCCATGGTATCTGGTAGAGATGAAAAAAAACGGGGAGAAGATTTAGATCTTAAAGAGCGAAGGGATAATTTAAAAACTTGGAATTCGTCCGTGCCTGAAGGTTATGAGATTGCAGATTTCAGGCGCTGGGAGAAATTGTTACAGAGAAAAAAGAACCTCGTATTCCATGGCGTTCCGGGAACTGGCAAAACATATGTTGGGAGAGCATTTGCTAGATGGGTTGTTGGGGGAAATAAGCGGCGCTTAGAAACAGTGCAGTTCCACCCGGGTTTCGCTTACGAAGATTTTATTCAGGGTTTACGGCCGGTAAGCATTAAGGGGCAGGTTCGCTACGAATTAGCGGATGGGCTATTCCTGCGGTATTGTAAAATGGCGGCTGGAGACAGAGAGAATCCCTACGTCTTCTTCATAGACGAATTGAATAGGGCTTCCCTCCCCCGCGTTTTTGGGGAGCTCAACTTTCTACTCGAATATAGAGACGAATCGATATCTCTATCGGGGGGAGGGATTCCCTTCAGCATTCCTCCAAACCTGTTTATCGTGGCAACGATGAATGAGGCTGATCGTTCAGTATCTTCTATTGATCAGGCACTGATCCGTCGTTTCTCTTTTGTTCATTTAAAGCCCAATTACGGCGCATTAGAAGCCTACTTTGCAAAATACGGCTTTAATAGTGCTCCTCTTGTCGCCCTATTAAAAGAGATCAATGAAGCGGTTTCCGCTGAAGAGGTCCAGATGGGTATTTCTTTTTTTATGCAAGATGGAGAAAAACTACCCGAGCTATTAGCTGATATTTGGGTCGGAGAAGTTGAACCCTACTTAAAAGAGTCCTTTTATGGGCATGCTGAGAGTTTCCAGTTGTACACATGGGAGGCGATAAGAGAGCGTCTGGACCCAATCAAAAGACCATAGGGGTATGGAATTAAATCTGATTGAAGAAGAGACGCTTTTTATGCCTGAAGGCGTCCTTTCTCCTCGTTGTATAGAGACCATAGAAAACGCCTATGCTGAGTATTTTTCATTATGGTGGGTTCGGAAGCATGGGAATCTGATGGCTGCCCTGCGATCGAAAGGATATGTGGGAGTCTTTCCGCTGGGCCGCGATGGCTCTATACGTGTCGAACCCAAGATTTCTTGTCCCTCTATATGGAAAATGATTACCAACTCGTTGGGGGAGGAGTTTGACTACCATCCCCCTGAAAATGTGCGGTCAGTGGCTGATCTATCGCATCACTTAGTGGCCACATATGTTCGTCTCGTAGAAGGGCGGTTGGCTCGTGGGTTGCTCTGGGACTATCAGAGCAATGAGGAAGGGGGGCAGCCAATTAGAGGTAGAATAATTGGTCCGGACGTACGGCGCCCGCCCTTGGTGCGATGTCGGTATGATGAGGGGGGGTATGACCACAGGGCCAACCAGAGAATCCTTTGGACGCTAAGTCATCTTGAGATAGTGGTTTCGGAAAAGGAACTGGTTTGGAGGATAAGGCGCCTCAAAAAAGAATTGGCTCCCCAAATATGCTTAAAGCCGGTTGTGGGGGGAGCATCACCCGTTCGATATCCTCGTCTGTTTTCTGATTACCGTACGCTTGATATCTTGAGTAAGCTTCTCCTAAATCACTTGAGTCCGGATGTTTTACCGGGAACGTTCTCAACCGTTCCCTTTATTTTGCATATGCCGACTCTGTTTGAAGAGGGGGTTGCCGCCTGGCTGTATAGGACCTTTAGTGATCGCGTTATGGTCCGGCGACAATGGTCCGTGCCCTTAAAGGGACAGAATTCTCCGTGTTTTCGGATTGACCTTGCTTTGCTTGATAGAGAAACGCTGCAAGCTTTTGCCGTTTTTGACACAAAGTATAAAAGAGATACGCGGCCAACTACGGCGGATATACAGCAGGTTATATCCTATGCGGTAGAAACGGGTGCGAAAAACGCAGGTTTATTCTATCCGCACAATAATGTAGAGCGTGCTCATCTCTCTGTAGGACCGATTGCTGTAAGGTCAGTGGGCTTTGACTTCGCAAGCGAGGATTGGGATGAAATAGTGGCCGAAGTCTATATTTACATTAACGATTTATTACAGGCATATAATTAAAATTATGTAAATATAAAATAAACAAAACAGAAGTCTTTAATGCTTTAGCCTTCGATTATGGTCTGACTATAGATCCATCCGGACGTCGGTCTTCTGCAGCGTGGTTGCAGGCATGTATTTCTAAAAGGTCCTTGGCGCACTTTTCGTCGATATCAATTCCCAAACCAGGTTCTTCATTGGCATAAAGATACCCACCATCAAGAACGGCATGTCCGGGAAAAGCAGCTAGCTCTGATGGGCTAAAGTGGTTCTCCTCTTGTATGCCAAACCCCGTTGTGGCCATATCTAGATGCATGGCTGCGGCCTGGTTTACAGGATCGTTGTCTCCTCCTTCTTGCCATGCCGTATGCACTCCGTGAAACTCGCACAAGTGAGCTATTTTTTGACAGGGGGTGATACCACCCGCCTTAGAAACGCGCACGCGCACGTAGTCAATTAATCGCTCAGTGATAAGCGGCACGTATTCGTGTGGGTTCACAAAGAGTTCGCCCATTGCTTGGGGGGTTGTGCACTGCTGGCGGATGTGTCTGAACCAGTCAATTTGTTCAGGTGAAAGAACGTCTTCCAAGAAAAAGAGGCGGTATGGCTCGAGGAGTTTAGCTAGCGTCACGGCGTTATGTGGGCGAAGGTGTTCGTGCACGTCGTGCGTTAGTTTTAATGAAAAGCCTAAGCGATCGCGCAGGTTGGCAAACATCTCTGGAATAGTTTCAAGATATAATTCGTCGTCAAAAAAACGATCTTTACTGAGATGATTCTTGGGGAGGGGAATGTCCGCTGCTTCTCTAAATCCGCCCCCTCCATAGGCTCCCAATTGGCAACGAATTACTTCATATCCCTCTTCGTTATATCGAATAATGTCTTCGATAAGGGCTTCGATATCGTTGCCGCCAGCATGAGCATAGCAGGGCACAGCTGTTCGTGTTGGGCCTCCTAGGAGCTTGTAAACGGGCATACCAGCTTCTTTGCCCTTGATATCCCATAGAGCCATGTCGATGCCAGCTAGCGCTGTGTTGAGTATGGATCCATTTCTCCAGTATGCGCTTGTATAGATGCTTTGCCAGACGTCTTCTATATGTCCAGCATTTCTACCAATAATCAACGGAGCTATTACTTCGTTTATGGCGGTTATGATAGTGGAGGAGTGGTGATGATCGCTAGCAGATCCAATCCCATACAGGCCGGGTTGGTCGGTTAGTATTTTTACGATAACCCACGTTCCGTTGGCTCGAGTGCGCAGTGTTTGAACCTCAGTAATGTTAGCCATAATGGTTGACTCCAGGGTATGGTATTGCGGCGATTTACGATGTAATCAATATGAGACTGAGTGATGGAATATAGGTTATCAAGAGGAGGCAAACAAAGAGGAGTATTAAAAAGGGTATTGAGGCTCTGTAAAGGGTGAAAATGGGTTTTTTAAAGCGAAGACTTGCAATGAATAGGTTCAGTCCAATGGGAGGAGTAGAGTACCCAATTTCTAAGTTTGTAAGAAAAATAATCCCTAGGTGGATGGGATGTATCTCATAAGCTTGTGCTAAGGGGAGAACGAGAGGCACAACTAAAATAAGAGCTGAGAACATATCGACTACGCACCCGACAGCTAAAAGAAAGAAATTTAGCGCAATGAGTAGTGCCCACTTTGATTGGATATGAAGTTGAATGAAAGAGAGTAGGGAGTTGGGAATCTGTTGGTCTATAAGGTAGTTGGTATACGCCATAGAAGATCCCAGAATGATAAATATTGCACCTAAGATTCCCATACTCTTAAGCAGGATATCTGGGAGGGCCCTTAATGGAATTTCTCTTTTAATACCCACCTCTACAAGAAGCAGGTAGGCAGTGCACAGAACAGCACCTTCGCTGAGGGCTATAAATCCACTGAATATCCCTCCTAAAAGAACGAATGGAAGTCCAATCTCCCATATGCTCTCTCTGATCATCGGCCATATTGGTTGCGTATCCGCAGGTATATGCGATTCGATCTGAGTTGGCGAAACGAATATGCTGTAAAGAGAAAGGACGATAAGCAGGAGTAGGCCTGGAACAAGCCCCGCTAAAAAGAGTTGGTCTATGGGAACTGAAGCGATTATGCCGTACAAGATTAGCGGTAAACTGGGTGGGAAGAGTAGCCCTAGGCTACCGGAAGTCGTAAGTAACCCCAGAGAAAATTCTTCCCCGTATTGAGATGATTTAAGAGAGGGGTATAGGAGACCGCCAAGGGCTATGATCGTAACGCCAGAAGCTCCCGTAAGTGCTGTAAAAAAAGCGCAAATAAAGAGTGCTACAATAGCAAGTCCACCAGGAAGCCAGCCGAGTAATCTTGAAGTGAGCGAGACTAGGCGA
>CALDFW010000035.1 GCA_937942165.1 uncultured bacterium
GGGCAGAGTAGGGGGAGGGCGCAGGATTGAGGGTTTATGCCAACAGATGGATATTGGACCATTTATACTGGAAGCAGCTGGGGTGGAGGTGCCGGAATATATGGAGGCAGAATCGCTTCGACCGGCCATAGAGGGAACGCCATGGTCTGGACGTGACCTCGTTTTCTCTGAACACGCACGGGATGGTATTCTACAGGAAACGGACTATATGAGCATGGTGCGTTCAAAAGAGTGGAAATTGGTGCATTTTATGGGGGAATCCTTCGGACAGCTCTTTGATCTCCGTTCAGATCCCGGCGAAGTAGATAATCGGTGGGACGACCCGGACTGTCAGCAGGTTAAGCAGTCCCTATTAGATGCGCTGTTAAACTGGCGCATGGAAAGTCAGTACAAAACCTGTAACTGGGCCGCCCAATGGCGGTAGGAAAGGAAGAGAAAGATGCTATCAATAGGTGATCCGGCTCCCGACTTTACGCTGTCCGATGCCGATGGTAACTCGGTTAGTCTAAGTGATTTTAAAGGGCAGAAGGTCGTGCTGTATTTCTATCCGAAAGACGATACGCCCGGCTGTACGAAAGAGGCCTGTGGCTTTCGCGACGCGCAAGATGATTATATGGATGTAAATGCGGTAGTCATTGGCGTAAGCCCGGACAGTGAAAAGAGCCACCAGCGCTTTCGGGATAAATACGACCTTCCATTTCTCCTACTGGCCGATCGTGAACGTCAGGCTATTGAGGGATATGACGTGTGGAAAGAGAAAAATATGTATGGCAAGAAGTATATGGGCGTGGAACGCTCGACCTTTATCATTGACGAGGATGGGATCCTTCTGGAGATCATGCGTAAAGTCAAGGTCGATGGTCACGTTCAATCAGTGCTCGCATCGCTTTCTTGAAGCATGTGTTCCAAGAGTCCATAGCGAAGCCCGCGCAGCGAAACGGTTATGCCTGGTAGTCCACACTGCTCTAAAAAGACACTCAGAATAAGCGTTCCCGCCCCAATAATATCGGCCCGTTCGCTGCCAATGGGTGACATTTTGCAGAGTGCGGTGTGGTCTAAGTTGAGCAGTTTGTCGCTTAGCTGGGCTACGCGTTCTGTCTCAAGGTAGTATCCGCTGAGAGCGGGATCGTCGAAACGCGCTGTTCCGGCGTCTATGGCAGCTAAAACTAAGGCCGTTCCCGCCACGGCCAGGAGAGGCTCTTGGGGGCGCAGAGAAGGTAAAGGGGCGAGCGCTTTCCTCGCGCATTCGCGCGCCTGCTGTCGAGCGCTCGGGGTGGGAGGGAGCAGGGGAAAGAAACGTTCACTGAGGCGAACTGAACCCGTGTTAATTGAGTGCGAAAAGTGCAGCTCAGACGGGGAGCCCAAGGCAACTTCCGTCGATCCGCCGCCAATGTCGAGTACGGCATAGTCGCCCAAGTCGGGTAAGCCCCAGCGGGCTCCATGAAAAGTGTGCAGGGCTTCTCCTTCTCCTGAGAGCGGGCAAAGGTCAACCTGGCATTCTCGAGCGACGCGGTCAATGAGAGTCTGCCGGTTGCTCGCATCGCGCAGAGCAGACGTTCCCCAGGCTTTTATGCGCCTAACCCCCAAGCTGTGGGCTAGGCGCGCGTATACCTTCATCTGCTGACAGGTTCGCTCAATCGCCTCGGGGGATAGAGAGCGCTGCGCGTCGACTCCTTCCCCCAGACGCACAACGGCGTGTTCGTCAGCTAAGATCTCAGTGCCGTGCTCCGTGCGTCGACCCACGACCATGAGGATGGTGTTGGTCCCCAAATCAACTGCGGCAACGGGGGCGTTTCGCAAGGCTAATCTATTTCAAATTGCTTGATACGAGCCGTAACTTCTGCAGGGGTTTGTGCGTTGAGTAACGCCTCCTGCATCGAGTCGTTGCGCACGAGGGAAGCAATTTGCGCAAGAACGGGTATATAGCTGCGATAGTTTTGCTGTGGCGTTAAAAGGAGAAAGATGAAGTGTACCTTCTCTCCGCTGCTACTTTCAAAATCCAATCCCTCAGGGCATATGCCTAAACAGCCAATAATACCGGGCAAATCGGGAATAGGTGCGTGGGGAATGGCAGTAGCGTGCCCCAATCCCGTCGAACTTTTCCGCTCTCGCTCCAGAGCCGACTCAAGCACGCGCTGTCGCTGAGTTGAGGGGAACTGCTCCTCTTCGATAAGGACCTCAATCATCTGGTTTATCGCATCCCATTTGTCCGTTGGCCGTAGATCTAAGCGGATCATCTGTTCCCAAAAGATGGAGCTCAACTTTAAATCGTTGGTCACGGCGGAGCGTACCATAAGCGCTGAGCAAGCAACTCGGTTAGCTATTTTATCTGGTATCGATCCGCTGAGGTATTCCTCTTGGCGCCAGTCGTTAGATGCTCCAACGACCACCAGGTCGTGATCTCTAGCCCGTTCCTCAACCGTTTTTACTACGTCTGAAGAAGGTAGAATACGCACGGGCACATCAATGTTTAGAAGTTGGAGCTGGAGCTGTGTATCCTGTGCGAGTTGTTCGCAGTATTTGTGTAAAAGAGGATCTTCGGGGTCGCATCTGTTGTCGCGCGCAATGCGTAGAATCTCTAGCTCGGAACCCCACCGCTGGGCAAGATCATAGGCAATTTGTATGCCCAATATGGAATGAGGCCCTCCTCCTGTTGGAACGAGAATGCGCCGAGCGGGGGCGAAGTCTCTCTCCTTAAAAATGAGCGTATCTATGTCTAGGTTTTTTGTAAGAGAGCGGTTGCTCGCTGCGAGGATAGCTGTGCGCTCAATGTCAGCCTTCCACCCCATAATCATCATATTGCAGGACCAGCGCTCTACCGATTGGCCGATAACCTCTGTTACATCGTGCCCCTCCTCGAGGTGGACCAAGGCTCCAATGTCGTGGCTTTTTGCCCGGTCTGCCATCTGCTGCATCGGGCTTTCTTGCCCGGACTTATGAGCGTCTGTTGGGGCAGTTACGTGAATCAGGTGGAGCTCATCTGAATGGGGGGTAGCGATTGAGGTCGCTAACTCGACGAGAGGGAGATCAAGCTCGGGCGTATCGACTGGAACTAATATGCGTAATTGAGCGGAAGACATGGCGCTTCTATTCAAGAGTGGGTTTGTCTAAACAGTTTTCCGAAGATACATAGGAGGGCTATTTATTTCCAGTTCGCTGCGTTCCCGAGAGGCGCAATTAGAGGTCACTCAAGTCGGCCCAGGCCGCTTTTTCCTCAGCTTGGTAGAGTCGCCAGATAGTGCGTAAACTTTTCAAGGCGGCCAGTCCGTTCGTTATGGGTGTTTCATCCCTTTCTATACAGTCCAAAAAATGGCCCATTTCATTTTCCGTATGTTTGCCGGTATTAGATAGCTGATAGAGGACTTGTCGCTCACTTCCTCGGTGTAAAATGAGCTGTTTCCCAGTAATGTCTGCTTCCAGCATGCCTTCGTCACAGTGAGCATGGAAGGTGTAGCGCAGCCGAGATCCCCGGGCTCCCCAGGTTCCAAAATGGTAGCCTATGAGACCATCTTGAAACTCAAGGCAGACGTTACTAGTGCCCTCTCTCTCCATCCATGGGGTACCGCGGTTGGTTCCCAAGTGCATTCCTCGCAGCGGCTGTCCGAGATACCAGAGGAGCAAGTCTATATAATGGCACCCGTGACTAAATAATTGTCCACCGCCTAGGGTTTCAGCGCGGCACATCCATGAGCTCGGTGACCGCTCTGTGTGCTGTTCAGTCCAAATCGAAAGTTGAAATAGATCGCCTGCAACGCGTGCGTCAAGCGCTTCTTTGAGGCGGGTGATAAGCGGGTGGAAACGCATGCAGTATGCAACCATTAGCACGACGTTTCGCCGCTGCGCCGCGTCGATTAACTCGACGCATTCGGCCTCTGAATTAGCCATGGGTTTTTCAAGTAGGACGTGCTTTCCCGCTTCTATGCATTCCAATGCTACAGGATGGTGTAAATGGTGGGGTAGGGCTATGAGAACGGCATCTACCTCATCTAGCGCTGTGCGATAGTCGTCGACGGCAACGACGGAGGGGAATTGTGAAGCAACCGACTGCGCAGTCTCCAAATTGACGTCTACCGCAGCTTTGAGCTCTAAACGGTTGGAGAGAATGTGAAAACGGCGCAGGTGGCTTTGTCCCATGCCACCGCACCCAATAAGGGCAAGCTTTGTCTGAGGCATACGGATTCTTTTGAATATGTTGGGTGAATGTGGTGAAACATAGTATAGGGGGTTTGAGGGGGCAATAGACTGGTCGGCTAGCGGTTGTTCTTGAGGGTAAACTCGTTTGGAGCTATAATTCGCCTAACGCGATAAGAGGACCTCTTTGTTCGACTCCAATCTTAGCTTTCTACTTTATGCAAATGGCGTGATGGGGGCTGCTGCTCTCATTGGAACGCTAACGGGTTTTGGCTATGCCCTGTTGGCTACGCCCTTACTTGTTCTCGTCCTACCTCCTCGCGATGTCGTGCCACTTGTGCTAATGAGCTCAATTGTGCTGCTGGTGCTTTTAGCCATAGAATCGCGTCGAGAAATGGATGGCCGCAAGATTGGTCGCTGGACGCTGGGGGCTCTACCGGGGATGTTGGTCGGTGGTAGCATTCTGGCAACCGTCGCAGATGGCACGATGGAGTCTGTTATTGGAGCTATTACCCTGTGTGCTGCTGTCTTGTTATCCCTGCGGCCGGGGCGACCGTGGCGACGCGAGTGGCCAGGGGCCGTGAGCGCAGGCATGCTGAGCGGGGTTTTGGTCGGGGCTTCGGGCATGTCAGGTCCCCCCGTAATACTTTTCGGCCTCAAGCAGAATTGGGACCACCGCGTTTTGCGCGCCTCTTTGATTGGCTATTTTGGTATCGTTCATGCACTCGCGGTCTTTGTATTGGGAGGCTTGGGCATAGGAGGAGTGGAAGTTCTATTTCAGGTGCTTGTCATTCTTCCGGGTGTTTTTATGGGATTTGCCTTTGGCTGGCGGTGGCGTGCTAGGGTAGACCAAAGGCTGTTTCGCTACATCGCATTGGGGCTTCTCTGTGTATCGGGGATGCTTGCGCTTTTCAGGATTTGAAAGATACCAACAGACAGGAGATTTACATTGGCCAACGGTAAAAATGTGCTGCTCATTACGAGTGACCAACAGCATTGGAATACGCTCGGCTCTCTCAACTCGGAGATCTCCACGCCTAATTTAGATCGACTGGTGGCAGAAGGGATTATGTGCACGCGCGCCTACTGTCCCAATCCGACCTGCACGCCCACCCGAGCGTCGATGATAACAGGGCAGTATCCAAGTCAGCACGGAGCTTGGTCGTTGGGAACTAAACTTTCAGAGGATAGGCATACAGTGGGGATGGATTTCAACGAGGCTGGCTACCGTACAGCGCTCGTTGGAAAAGCTCACTTCCAACCGTTAAAAGGTACCGAGGAATACCCCTCATTGGAGTCTTATCCCACCCTGCAGGACTTGGATTTCTGGCGGGAGTTTGATGGGCCGTTTTACGGTTTTGATACGGTTCGACTGGCTCGGAATCACGCCGATGAGGCGCACGTTGGTCAGCACTATGCGCTTTGGATGGAAGAGCGCGGGCTCGAAAACTGGCGCGATTTCTACAAGCCGCCCACGGGAACAAA
>CALDFW010000036.1 GCA_937942165.1 uncultured bacterium
AATCCAGGCGCCGTGGGTGAATTTGAAAAGGTCTCTCGATTCGTGAGGAACTTCTCTCCAAATAAATTGCTTATTGAAGGGCATACCGATGGCGATGGAGACGAAGATGCAAACATGATTTTATCCATCAACCGCGCCAACGCCGTGGTAAACTATCTCATAGAGACCTATCCCTTCATCACCTCGAGTATGATCGAAGCGCGCGGCTACGGCGAAACCCAGCCCATAACGCCCAACGACACGCCAGAAAACAAAAAACTCAACCGGAGAATTGAAGTAGTCATATGGGAATGAGATCTCCCAGAGCCACTTTTCAACCTTCCCTGCGTTTTGCCCTGCTATTTATTGCCAACCTACTTATTCTCAGCCAACTCTTTAACTGGCTACACGATTTCTTTGTCGATGTCTATATGTATCCCGTCGCTCTCACTTCTGCAGAATTGCTCAACGCACTGGGAGTCGCGGTCGAACTGGATAGCTCGATGCTCCCCAGAGGTTTTTGTGACTTTCTATTGAACGGCGCGATCTACCGCATCATTCACGAGTGCACGGGCATCTTTGCCCTCCTCGTACTGGTCGCTCTCATCCTGGCCTATCCCACCTCGCCTCTGGCCAAAGTACAGGGCATATTGATCGGCCTGCCGGCTTTTTATCTCTATAGCACGATTCGTCTAGTCGTAATCGGCCTAGTGGCCGATGCAAGTCCCCAGTGGGTCGAATTGACTCATTCCTATCTTATGGTCTTGGTCAATCTCGGCTTTTCGCTCTTTATATGGATCTACTGGCTCGAAGAGGCAACCGACCGTGCTTAACCAGAGAGCTCTCCAAACTGCACTTGTCTTTTTTATGCGCTTTCTGGTGGCAACGGCCCTGCTGAGTCTCCTATACCAGCTGCTTTACGAGCGTTGGATAACCGTGCTAATAGCCCTCACTTCCCCTCTGCTCGAATGGAGTGGCACCTCACTGCACATAAGCCTGCGCTCCGACGCAATCGCCTTAGTCCATACGGGCTTAGACGGCTCGCTGCGATCTCTGCGCTTTACGGGCCACCAGACGCTCCATCTCCACGCGGTCGCAGCCATCGCACTCCTGCTCTCTCCCCCGCATTTAAGCCTCCGCAGAAAACTCGCTGCTTGCGCAGTAGCTCTGCCTCTATTTGCCCTTTTTGAAGTGGGCCAACTCTATACGGGTATACTGCTCTCACTCGATCAATACTGGCTCCAGCTAAGTGCAGCAGAGCAGCGGTCGCTCTTTGAAGACGGCTGGCGCGTGACACCAACAGATGGATTACCGCTCAAAGCGTGGTTTGGCTGGTGGAATATGTGGGGCAGTTCGGGATTGGCCCTCCTGATTTGGATCTATCTGACCGGAGGCCGCTTCTCTCGGGAACCTAGTGTGGAGCAGCGGAATTTAGCGGAGGATCCATAATCCCATCGAGCAGCCTGCGATTTTCCTGAAGAGATTGATCCCAAGGGGCTACCTGCATAGGGGGATGTGCCTGTAGCACGACCATCTCTGGAACACTCGCAGCATCGTTGGCGATAAACTGTATTTTCCGTGCGTCGGAAAATAGAGCGCAGGCTCCAATCTGGATGGCAAGCGCGAATACGAGCGCCAGACACCCGACCAAAGCGATGCTCACACCATGAACTACGAGCCGCCCGAAGTGGCGCAGCACTACCAGCACACCACAATCTAAGATCCAATATATATTAGATCTTAAATCGCTTAGGAGCCGGTCCACAGATAGGGTATATTCTCGTCTGAGTAGCCGCAGTCTCATCGCTTAATCGCGTCAAATACGCGTTGGATACAGATTCACCTTTAGGTATATCGGCAGAACGCTTCCAATGAATAGTCGTTTTGGCAAATCTCGTGCCACTTTGCACTCTAAGCACCGCGTGAGATGCTGCGCATTGTATATTATCCGACCATCTGATAAGTTTTAAGTCTATTAAACCGCCCTAATAGGAGCCCTCACATGCGCGCGTTAATCTGTGTCGTCATATTTGCATCGACCGCATTCGCTCAGCAGGCTACACCCGTCATTGTCGCGGAGGTCCGCAGTCAGCCTCTCCGCGAAGAGTTCACTCTGGTGGGCCTTACGCAGCCCCGACGCTCAACGCACATAGCCAGCGAAAGCGAAGGCATTGTGCACCACCGTCCAATAGAGAGCGGCCAGTCGGTTGAAAAGGGAGCCTTGCTATACCAGCTCTCCAACGAGCCACTCAGCGCCTCGCTAGCCGAGGCACAGGCCGATTTCTCCCTGCGCAAAGCCACCTACACACGGAGCTCCGAGCTGTTTAACAGAGAGGTAATCTCAGAACAGACACTGCTCGAGGACGAGTATGAATTAGACAGAGCGCGCGCGAAGCTTGAGGGCCTTGCGTCTCAGGTTAAAAATCTCAATATTCGCGCACCGTTGAGCGGCCATATCGTCCAAATGCGCACTGAGATTGGAGCTTGGGTAGGGCGCGGTCAGTCCGTAGCCCACCTGGTCTCCACCGATACCATGCGCGTCATTATCAACGTGCCGGAGCGACACGTATCGATTTTGAAGCTCGGCACAGCCGCCTCCGTAGAAATTGCCGCACTGGGCGGCGTCCCCCATAAGGGACGCATCGTGGCGATACTGGCCGAAGGCTACGCCGAGTCCCATACGTTTCCAGTCGCCGTAGAGATTGACAATCCACAGGGCCTTATCCGCAGCAACATGTCGGCAGAGGTGCACTTGCAAGTGCAGCAATCCCCTAAGGCGATCCTCGTGCACAAGGACGCACTTATTCGCAGCGCTGACGGAGAGATGGTCTTTTTAGCGGTCGAGGGGAAAGCCGTCAGCACGCCCGTCCAGAGCGGTCTTGCCTACAGCGGATTCGTCGCCGTAGAGGGCGAACTAAAAGCGGGCGACTTAGCCGTTGTTCGAGGCAATGAACGACTCCGAGATGGCCAAGACGTGCGCATCCTGCGCAAACACCAATAGGACGAAAGCGCCGTATGAAACTTGTCGATGCATCCATCAAACGACCCGTCAGCGTCGTAGTAGGCGTTCTATTTGTCGCACTTTTTGGTCTGATCTCTCTCTACCGCATTCCCGTACAGCTCACCCCCGACGTGGACCGCCCCGTCGTCAACGTTTCGACCTTCTGGGCTGGCGCCAGCCCAGAAGAAGTTGAGCAAGAGATCGTTCAGCGCCAGGAAGAGCAGTTAAAGAGCCTCGAAGGGCTCGTTAAGATGACCAGCGAGAGTCAGGACAGCCGCGGCAATGTCGTGCTTGAGTTTAACGTGGGTATCAATCCCGACGCCGTACTCCTCAAGGTCTCCAACAGGCTCAATCAGGTAACGGGCTATCCCCTCGACGCCGAACGTCCGGTGCTTTCAGCCGGCGGAAATGCAAACACGCGCGCCATTACTTGGCTGATTCTCGATACGGTGCCAGGAGCGGAAGAAAAAGACGTCGAACTCTACAGAAACGTCGCGGAAGAATGGGTCGAAACGGCGATTGAGCGCGTGCCCGGCGTTTCACAGAGCAATGTCTTTGGCGGCTACGAACGCGAATTGCAGGTAATTATTGACCCGCAGGCCATGGCTGCGCATCAGCTGACGGTCTCGCAAATTGCCGCAGTACTAGCGCGCGAAAATGCTAACATAAGTGCAGGATCGTTTGACGAAGGCAAAAGGCGCTATATAGTCCGCACAGTGGGACAGTATAAAACGCCCTCAGACTTAGAGCACGTAGTAGTCCGCGGAGGCGATGGATCGCGCGTTCGCATTGGAGACATCGCTCGCGTCGAACTGGGCTATGCCCGCTCTGGCGCCGCCGTCCGACAAAAGGGTAAACCGGCCATTGCCATCAATGCCACGCGCGAGACCGGTGCCAACGTGCTCGAAGTCATGCAGGGCATCCGTGAGACAGTAGACGCCCTCAACGAGGGCCCCCTTAAGCGCGAGGGCCTCTATCTGCGCCAAGTCTATGACGAGACCGACTACATCGAGAGCGCTATCGACTTGGTCCGGTCCAATATTTTAGTGGGTGGTCTGCTCGCTACGACCGTGCTGCTTCTTTTTCTACGCAGCGCCAGCAGCGTTACTATTATCGTGACGGCCATCCCCATTTCAATCGTCGGCACATTCCTGGCCATGGCTCTGCTGGGACGCAATATCAACGTTATCAGCCTAGCCGGCATGAGCTTTGCCATTGGCATGGTGGTCGATAATGCGATCGTCGCACTCGAAAATATTTTTCGCCACCGGCAAATGGGTAAATCGCGTGCTCAAGCTGCCTATGACGGCGCGCGCGAAGTCTGGGGAGCCATGTTGGCCAGCACGCTCACGACCGTGGCAATTTTCCTACCTATCGTCTTTGTGGAAGACGAAGCCGGACAGCTATTTCGCGATATTGCGATCGCCGTTTCTTGCTCTGTGGTGCTCAGCCTCATCGTCGCAGTAAGCGTCATACCCAGCCTCGCCAACCAGATCCTCAGCCGTAAAAGGGAAACGCAAGCTGGCGTTTTGGAACGGATCGGCGGACGCGTGCGCGACGCCATTGCAAGCAGCGTATATAAGATCAGCGGCAACACCGCGATGCGCCTAAGCGTAGTCGTACTCCTCGTGGGCGTTTCTCTGAGCATCGCCTGGACTCTACTACCCAAATCCGAATATTTACCCACGGGCAATCGCAATCTGGTATTTGGCATCGTACTCCCTCCGCCCGGGTATAATCTCGATGAGTTAGTGGGAGTGGGGCAGGTTATTGAGGACGTTTTGCGGCCGCGCTGGGAAGCGACTCCCGGCAGTCCCGAAGCTAAAGCGCTCGATGATGCACTCGTCGAAAACATGTTCTTTGTCGCCTTCGGACGCAGTGCTTTCATGGGGGCGAGCGCAGCTGACCCCGCGAAGGTAAAGGATTTAATACCGGTCATTCAGGGACCCGTATTTGGCGGCGTGCCGGGAACCATAGCTATCGTGCAGCAGTCGAGCCTATTTCAGGGAGGCGGAAGTCGCGCGATCGACATTGAAATAACCGGTCCCGACTTGGGCCAGTTAATACGCCTTGGGGGACGCGTTTTTGGACAGGTCAGACAGGTCTTACCCGAAGCACAGGCCCGCCCCATCCCCGGGCTAGACTTGGGCAATCCCGAGGTGCGTATTATCCCAGACCGCGTTAAGGCTGCAAACTTGGGTCTCTCAGCGCGCGATATCGGCACGGCCGTCAACGCGCTCATGGACGGTGCGACCGTTGATGGCTACCAATATTTAGGCGAGGAAATTGATCTCGTGCTGCGCGGCGATGAAGACTGGTATCGAACACAGGATATCGGTTCGCTCCCCATCTATACGCCACGCGGCCAGCTCGTCCCCCTATCAACGGTAGCACGGATAGAGGTGACCACAGGGCCCGAACAGATCAACCACAGCGAGCGCAGCCGCACGATTAGCATCCAGGTCATTCCGCCTGAAACCCTGCCGCTGGAAACGGCGCTGGACAACATACAGCAACAAATTGTAGACCCGCTGATCCAATCGGGCGCGCTGCAGTCTCCCTATGCAATCCGCCTGTCCGGTTCGGCAGACGATCTCAAAAAAACGCGTGAAGCGCTGCAATGGAACTTCTTACTCGCGCTAGTCATAACCTATCTTCTCATGGCATCGCTCTTTGAGAGCTTTCTCTACCCCTTTGTTATTATGCTCAGCGTCCCACCCGCTCTGGCTGGCGGGATTCTGGGGCTTGAGGTAGTCAATATAACGCTCACCTACCAGCCTCTCGATATCCTAACGATGCTCGGCTTTGTCATTCTTATCGGAGTCGTTGTTAACAACGCTATCCTCATCGTCCATCAAACTCTTAATATTCTGAATAACGATGAGAGCACGCCCACTAAGGACGCCATACGCGACTCCGTAGCAAGCCGCGTGCGCCCCATTTTCATGTCGGTGATCACCAGCGCACTGGGAATGCTCCCACTGGTAATTTTTCCCGGCGCCGGTTCGGAACTCTACAGGGGTTTGGGCAGCGTAGTCATAGGCGGCCTGCTGATTTCGACGCTCTTCACCCTCTTTCTCGTACCGACTTTTCTCAGCCTGGCCATGGATCTAAACGTCTGGTTCCGCACGCGTTCCGCGCGCACCTAGGTTGCTCTAAACGCAGAGAGAGGGCCGGTCACATTCACTCAGTGACTGGCCCTCTCTCTGCGTACACATACGTCTGTTTCTGTCTATATTTACGACGGGCGGTTGCGGCGCTCCTCTTCGCGCTCTGCGGCCTTGTTGCGCATCGCACGTCCTTTATCTGGCGTAGGATCTTCGACCAGTCCGTAAATCTGACGTCCTTCGTGTTCTTCAGGTAAATACTCTGTAATCGGCAGGCCCTCTTCTGTAACAAAGAGCAGACAGTGACAGTACTTGTAGATCTGCATATCCTCGCAGGGACATACCCACGTGCGATGCTTAATCTCTTCCGTCTTGTCCGGATAGAAACGGCAGGGACACAGCGGTCGGCCTAGCTGATCGAGATGCTGGGCCAGCCCGAGCATCACCGCCTCCGTCGTTTCTGGCTCTGGGTGTGTATGCGTGCCCGACTTCTCAGTGAAAGAGTCGACCAATTTCTGCACGCGCTGCTGTGACTTTTCACTTGGCTCGTCCATGTATACCCTCCCATTTGGGCCTGTGCGCTGATTGCGTTGTGCGCGACGCACTCAAGCGTGCGCCTGAGACTACAATCTAGCGGGATCGAGCTCAGAAGGCAACCCGAACTCCCAGCGATGGTACGGGACCGCGATCTCCGACCATAGCACCCGCCTCAACGTCCCAAACCACAGACCGATCGTTCATCGCACGAACCTTGTCTCTGAGTTGGTAGAGCGACGCGATTTTTATCCATGCGGACAGCGGAGCCCACCCTGCAGCGCCATCTTCCCCCGTGGCAATTGCGGTGCCCACCGCAATACCTGTAAGTCCCCACAGCGCCAGCGCCTGGCGCATTTCTCCGATATACAGGTAACCGACCCCTGGCACTACGGCCTCGAGAGCCAGCGCGCTCAGCATGGATTTATTAGCAGATACAGCCGCGCTGCGCGTTTGGATCCGATAATCGCCCAGAGCCCGCACTGAACGCATATCGCCGAGCGCGTAGACCGCACTCCGACGCTGTAATGCACCGTAGATTTCCTGCACATGGGCGCTGTCAGCGCCCACCGATT
Organism: uncultured bacterium; assembly: GCA_937942165.1. Lineage (GTDB taxonomy): Bacteria > Latescibacterota > UBA2968 > UBA8231 > UBA8231. The sequence goes on from CALDFW010000036.1 coordinate 7,197, forward strand.
CGACGTGGATTGACCGCATGCGACCGTCTGCGAGCACGACCTCTCCCCACTGGCCATCCGCCTGCAGTAGTTCGAGTTTGTTTCGTAACTCACTCGATGCTTCCTCTGCTCCGATCCCCCCCGAAGTAACGAGAAGAAATCCTGCAAAGACCCATGCGAAACGGCTTCTATTTTCTCTCATCAGAATTCAGCTCACTGGATAAGTTTTGCGGTTGTCAATCTACTTTTACACCCTGTCCATGTCAAGCGCGTCGCGTTCACAAAATGAGCAGTGGAGTGAATGGAAAAACTGCCGATAATACCATCAAAAAGGGACTGTATGCGGCGCTAGTCTGCACAGATCCAGCTGACAGGGACGTTGGCTTAACCCCCACAGGGATGTGGGGACTTTTTTTACTCCCTTCTCTCATTGCCCGGTTCTAATACAACGCGTATTTTCAGCCCCACGAACAGATTATAACCGGGATTATGCCTTTTGCTACAATCAGATTTAACCCTAGCCATGCAGGCCGCGCGCGAAGCCGGTGCCCTAACGCTTAAATACTTCGGTGGACAGTACGAAGTTGAGGATAAAGGAGGAGGGGATCCGCTCACGACGGCCGACCTTGCCGCAAATGCCTTACTCGACGAACGCCTCCGCTCCGCTCGCCCAGACTACGGCTGGCTTTCCGAGGAAACCGTCGACGATCAGAAGCGCCTTTCTTGCCAAAAGACCTGGATTGTCGACCCCATTGATGGGACGCGCGAATTCGTCGAGGGCCTGCCGGAGTACGTGATAAGCGTAGCGCTATGCGATGGTGGCACCCCCACCGTTGGCGTGATATACAACCCCGCTCGCGACATGCTTTATGCCGCCGTGCATCAGGGCGGCGCGTTCCTCAACGGGAAACGGATTTTCTGCTCTGAAACAAGCGTGCTTAAGACCGCCACCTCCATTGTGAGTCGCAGTGAAGAAAAAAGGGGCGAGGTCACACCCTTTCTTCCACATATGGGCGAAGTCACACCCGTCGGGAGCGTCGCCTACAAACTGGCACTAGTAGCTGCTGGCGAAGCCGATATGAACTTCAGCGTGCAGCCCAAGAATGAGTGGGATGTCTGCGCAGGCGATCTACTCGTCCGCGAAGCCGGTGGACACATGCTCAATCTGCAGGGCGAAGTCCGCGTGTACAACCAAGTGGACACTTTGATACAGGACGGTCTCGTTGCCGGAAATTCCGAACTAACGCATCAGATGCTGCGCCTTAAAAACGAGGTAAACCCATGAAAAGTGCTCGTGAAATAGCTCACTTTCTCGATGAGTACTGCACGCTACTAGAGCTGGGTGGTGCAGACACCTTTCGCACGCGCGCCTATGCCAACGCAGTGCGGATCTTTGAGAATTTTTCCGGAGATCTCGAGGATGTCATCGAACGCGATGCGCTCACGGAAATTAAGGGCATCGGAAAGAGTATGGCCGCACTAGTGGGCGAATTTGCTCGAGAAGGCACTGCACAGGCCTATGAGAAGCTGCGCGCGGATACACCCCAGGGCCTGCTCGACATGCTGCGCGTGCCTGGGCTGGGTCCCCGCAAGATCAACGCCATTCGCAGTGCATTGGGCATCGAGGATTTGGAAGCGCTGGCGGCGGCCTGTCGCGATGGACAGCTAGACGCGCTTAAGGGATTTGGAAAAAAGACCCAAGAAAATATTCTCAAGGGCATCGATCACATAAAGCGCTACCAGGATCGCTCGCGCGCCGATGTGGCCCGCCAGAGTGCACACCTACTTGTTGAAGCCCTCAAAGCGCACCCAGCTACCCAACGAGTAGAGGCGGCCGGATCGCTGCGCCGAAGACGGGAAACCGTTAAAGACATAGACATAGTGCTGAGCTCGACGGATCCCGAATCGAGCACAAACTGCTTTGTTGAGCATGAATCAGTGAGCGAAGTTATCCAGCGCGGTCAGACCAAAAGCGCCGTCCGTCTGCACGGCGGCATACAGGTAGATCTACGCGTTGTTAGCGACGTGGAATTCCCCTACGTGCTACACCACTTTACCGGCAGCAAGGACCACAACGTAGCGCTGCGCGCGCGCGCCAACGACATGGGCATGAAGATTAATGAGTACGGCCTTTTCAAGGGCGAAGAGCGCATTGAATGCGTAGATGAAAAGGCCTTTTTTCGCGCACTTGGGCTAGATTTTATCGCCCCAGAACTCCGTGAGGGAATAGATGAGATAGAAGCGGCGGCCAGCGGTAATCTACCCGAACTCATACGAGAGGACGACATACGCGGCATGCTGCATCTTCACTCGACCTACAGCGACGGCGCCGATTCCATTGCAGAAATGGCCGCAGCCGTACAGGAACGCGGCTTTACCTACATGGGGATGGCCGATCACAGCCAGTCAGCCGCCTATGCCGGCGGCCTAAAAGTCGATGCGGTCAAACGCCAGTGGGACGAGATTGATGCGCTCAACGAAACGCTGGCCCCCTTCCACATATTCAAAGGCATTGAATCCGATATTCTGTCTGACGGATCGCTCGACTACGAAGATTCGATCCTGGAACAGTTCGATTTTGTCGTCGCATCGGTGCATTCGCAGTTTAATCTGGACCGCGACGCCATGACAGAGCGGTTTTTACGCGCTATAGATCATCCTACAACCACCATTATTGGACATCTGACCGGTCGTCTACTCTTGGACCGTGAAGGGTACGAGTTAGACCATGAGGCCGTCTTTGAGATGGCGGCAAAAAAGCGCGTGAGCATAGAGGTAAATGCACATCCCGCCCGTTTAGACCTCGATTGGCGCCACATTCGCCAAGCGCATCAAGCAGGTGTTCTCATCAGCATTAACACCGATGCCCACCGCCTCTCCGGACTCGACAACTTAACCTACGGCGTAGGCTGTGCGAGAAAGGGATGGCTTGCCAGTCAAGACGTTCTCAACACGCTAGATATAGATGGATTCCGCCATTTCTTGCGCGACCGCACCTAAAGCTTGTCGACCCCATCTCATCGCCATTGCGGGTCCGTCCTGCGCCGGTAAGACTACGCTTGCTCAAGGCCTGGTCCAAGCACTGCCCTCAGCCGTCCATTTTCCGCTCGACGCCTACTATGCCGACCTTTCTAACCTCTTACCAGAGCAGAGAGTGCAGCACAATTTTGACTGCCCCAATGCGTTGGATTACGATCTTCTGCACGCCGATTTACAAGCGCTGGCAAATGGGCAACCCATTCGCGCGCCCGTCTATGATTTCCGCACTCATACCCGCCAACCCATCACCCGCCCTATCACCCCGCCAAAATATCTACTAATTGAGGGCCTCTTCGCCCTGTATTTTCCCACATTACGTGCGCTCTGCTCCTATCGGATATACGTCGACATCGATTCTATGACCTCCTTGGAGCGTAGGATTCGACGCGATTCCATCGAACGCGACCGCCCTGAAGCTTCTGTTCGCCAACAGTTTACACGGCAAGTAGACCCCATGTCCCAGCGCTATATAGTCCCCACGCGATCCCATGCCGACTGCATTGTCAGCGGTGCACGAGACCCTCTTACATTATGCGCTCAAATCCAGCGGGCCTGCAGGCATCTTAAATAGGGATGGACCGCGGGAACCACATCAGATGAACTGAGGTCCATTCAATACCCTCTGTTGGTTCGGAAAACAGATAACTAGTGACTCAATTTACGAACCTTAATATATTCAACATTATGCAATAGAGTCGCTTTGAGGAGCCCCCTCCTCGCTGACAATATCCCTTTTTTACACATGGAAAACTGCGATGATACAGCGAAAAAAAAGAGCGCGTGGACGCGATAAAAGGGATGCCACCAGCCTTGACGAGCGCTACTTAGAACGCTCCGGAGAGCTGGAAGGAAAGGTCGAATTACACTCCGACGAACGCCAGAATTTTGGGAAGATGCCGAACACGTGGATGGTCGTACAAACCGATCCGCGCGGACAGCAGGCCACGCTCACACGACTTTCACCCGGCGGTGATACGAGTTTAAAGCCCAGTGATGTAATAGAAGCCCTGAGCGAGCATTATAACGTGCAACAGGGCGTCGACGAAGAGGCAATTGGCAGCCTGTTAGAGCGCGCACTGGCCAAACCCGGCACCATTCTGAACTCCAATCAAGTGATCGCACGAGCTAAAACGGCGGTTCCAGGAGACGATGGGCGCATTGAGTGGGAAGGTAAACTCAATGAAGAACGCCTAACCGAAGCGTTCCAAATCCACGCGGCCCTCAAACTACAGCCCTTGGAAGCGGCTATGAAGTGCGATGCCCGCGGGTTCCTCGTATTTCCAGATCAGGTCTTGGCGCACGTCTACCCCGAAACCGAAGGCGAGGCGGGCTGTAATATCTTTGGCGAAGAAAGCCTTATTCCCGGACGTCCTATGCCTCTCGAACTGGGCGAAAACGTACGCATAGAAGACGATAAGATTGTTTCTGGAGCCTTTGGTTATTTAGGTATTGGAGAAGGCGTATTGTCCATCGCTCCTCCCCTGTGGATAGCGGAAGATTCGATGCGCGCAGTTTACTGCCACATGGCGTTATTTGAGAAATCCTCAATGCCCACTGAAGACGTCGTCCGCAGCGTTCTGACCGAGTCCAAGGTGACCTACGGCATAAACAATCGAGCAATCGAGAAACTCTGTAGCAGGCAGCTATCGCCAAAGCGCAAGCGAGTCCTGACAATGGCTCGAGGAGGCCCGCCGATGAACGGCGAGGACACGCGCATTGAGTACACGTTTGACCCGGAGCAGCGCGCGGGAAAAATCATGCCCGATGGCAGTATCGACTTTCGCGATCGCAATCTGGTCATTGGCGTACAAGAAGACCAACTCTTAGCTACGGTGCATCCAGCGACAGAAGGCATTGTGGGGTACACCATCTTCAACGAAGAATTAGCCGCAACGGACGGACAGGAAAAAGTTTATACGGCAGGTGAGAACGTGCGCGCCGAGGGCGATCCCCCGGCCAAATTCTTCGCGGTGGTAGAAGGCAATGCCCACGTTGCAGGAGAAGCCATACACGTTAAACCAGTCTACGTAATTAACGGCGACGTCGATTACGAAACGGGCAATATTGACACCACAACCGACGTTCAAATCGCCGGCAACGTGCGCGCGGGTTTCACCGTAGAGTCCGGAGGCAGTATCATGGTATCTGGTTCCGTTGAATCGGGCGCGACCGTTGTTGCTGAGGGCGATGTGATCGTATCACAGGGCATCGTCGGCGAACAGACCGACGTCATCGCCAGAGGCCTCCTCTCCATGGGCACTATTCAGTGCAAGTTTATTCAGACAGCGGGCGTCCTAGCCAGAGAAGCGATTGAAGTAGGCAGCTATATTTTTAACGCGCAGGTGCGCTGCGGTGGAGAGGTCACCGTGCAATCTGGCGGTGGCGAGCGCGGTGGTAGTATCGTCGGCGGCGAGGTTTTTGCGGCCCGCTCTATTCAGGCCAAAAATGTAGGTTCATCTACGACCGCCGGCACCGTAGTAGGCATCAATTCGGATCCCGTAACCGCCATAAAACTGGCCAAATTAAGAAAAGAGCTGCGTGAATTAGATCGCACGATTGAACGACAGCTACGCACGCTGGGGCTCGATGCTATTGACAACGATCGCATCAAGGCCATTCAACACAACACGCCCAAGGCGCGACGTGCTCATATTGCCGAAGTGATTGCCAAACTCTATGAAGCCAAAGAAGTATACGATAAGGTGCAGGCAGACATAAAACCGCTGGCTGAGAAAAATGCGGAGGTCGAAGAGGGGGCCAACATAGAAATTGCCGGCACAATTTATCGCGGCGCAGAAGTCCATATCGGTCAATCCACCCTCATTGTCGACCAAGATATCGACCGGTCTCGTTTCTATCAGGAAGACGATGCGGTGACGCATCAATCGCTCTAAAAATCATAAACTATTCGAGTCCTATGGGATACATCCCCTTGGGACTGCATCAGCCAGCGGCGCCTGTGCACTGCGCATTCACCTCTCTCGTGCAGCCTACATTCGCCTTGGACGATTTGCCAGAGGCCATCCCATTGCCCTAAAGGCCGGATCGTATGTGTATATCGGATCAGCCATGGGCCACTGAGGTGCATCTTCGCTGCCGCGCCGGCTCATTCGACGCTCTACGTGCAGCGCCCTACGTTCTACACGGCAACATTCTGCTCGAATCACAGCTTGCCGCAATGGTAGAAACCGATCCGCACACCGCAGCGTTCGCACCGGGACTTGGGGCACACGACGCACGTGCTGCGCGTCGATGGGGACAAACGCTGGTGGAATGACCTCCCCCAGCGTCTCGACGAGATGCTGAGCACCATGAAGTCGTGACCTATACAACCACATGAACATTGATATTTATCTAGTTTTCGATACCTTAAGCGTTGGAAGAAAATTTTCCTGTAGCACAGGTCTATAGGGGAGACGTTAAAGACGTATCAAACCGCATTTGCAGGCCACATGCCCTATGGAAGAAAACGCCCTACACAACACCGGCCAACGAGCAGCTGAAGCGCACGGCGACGTAGAGAATGCCCTCTACTCCACGTTGTCTATCCTCATAGTCACCGATGCCCGAGGAATCATACAGTCGGCGAACACAGCAGCCTCGGAACTGCTAGGCTACACGCAAGAAGAGATGCGTGGCCAGCCGCTTTCCATCTTAGGCACTGTAAATCAACCGCTTAATCTGCAGTCACTCGAAGAGCTTGTCCGCGCTGAATCTCATCGAGAGGTTTCCCTTCAGACTCGGTCCGGTGCGCTCGTTCCCGTGCTTCTTTCCAGCTCGGGTATCTATGACGGCGCAAGGCTAACGGGCATCGCATGCGTCGCCCTCGACATCTCCAGAAACAAGATGCTCGAATCCCAGCTATTACAGTCGGAGAAAATGGCGTCAATCGGTCAGCTAGCCGCGGGCGTTGCGCATGAAATCAACAATCCAATGGGATTCATTTACAGCAACTTGGGCACGCTCAGCGGATATATAGAAGATTTGAGTCAGCTCTTAAAAAAATATGAGACCCTCGAGCAAGCCGTGCAGGAAGGTAAGCTCGATATGGCTTCATCTAACCTGGGTGCCCTTACGGCGGAGAAAGAGCGCATCGATCTGGCCTATCTAATGGATGACATTGGAGATCTCATTACCGAATCGCTCGACGGGGCCGATCGCGTTCGGAAAATCGTGCTCAATCTCAAAGAATTTTCCCACGTAGGACGCGCAGAGAAAATGCCCTCCGACCTGAATGCCGGCTTAGAAAGCACGCTCAACATCGTGCGCAACGAGCTCAAGTATAAAACCACGATTGAGAAAGAGTTAGGCGATATACCCCTGGTGCCCTGCTTTATGCAGGAAATAAATCAGGTATTCATGAACCTGTTGGTCAATGCAGGCCAGGCCATTGCAGATCAGGGAACTATTCACATCCGCACCTATAGAGAAGAAGATTGGATCTGCGTGCGGATAACCGACAGCGGCAAAGGCATGTCGCCCGAAGTGCAAAAGCGCATCTTCGAACCCTTTTTTACCACAAAGAGAGTAGGTGAAGGAACTGGCTTAGGCCTCAGTATGGCCTATCAGATTATCGTGGAGAAACACGGAGGCCAACTCATAGTAGAAAGCACAGAGGGTCAGGGCACGACGTTCACGGTCAGGTTGCCTCAGGATGGGTAGAAAGCGCAGTGCCTAAATGAGAGAAAGTAGCCCTTTCAAAAAAACCAATCGGCCTGCTCGAATCCGGTCTTTCCCCCCGCTAAACAGGCTCTAACCTACCATGTCTGGAGAAGAAAAAGAAACCATTCTATTTGTCGACGATGAAGAGAATATCCTTCGCTCACTCCGCCGACTTTTCCACCGAGAGGGATACCATATCCTCTTGGCAAAGAGCGGCCGGAAAGGACTCGAACTCTTACAAGAACACCCAGTCGATTTAGTTGTGTCGGATGTTCGTATGCCAGAGATGAACGGAGTGGAATTCCTCAATCGAGTGCGAAAAGCGCATCCCGAAGTGGCCTGTATGGTACTGAGCGGCTATGCGGAACGAAAGGCCGTCTCGCGCATTTTTTCCGAAATCAATATCCAAGAGATGGTGGCGAAGCCCTGGGACGATTCCGAGCTAAAGCAAACTATTCGCGATCTGCTAAACAGAAAAGAGACGCAGAAGGACTTTAGTCCGGGTCTATACGAACTAATCAACAGCTTTGAAGCACTCCCCCCCCTACCCGCAACGTACCAAACGGTGCAACGCGCCCTCAGCGAAGCCAAAGAGAGATCAGCCGAAGTCGTCTCAGAGGCAATCGGTCAAAATCCTCCACTTGCTGCACGTATACTGCAAGTGGCCAACTCCACATTTTTTGGTCAGCGGCGCGAAGTCGAAACCGTTAGCCGAGCCGTCTTTGTGCTTGGACTCGACTTTATCCAAAACTTAGTTCTAGCCAGCGGCACATTCCAACAGCTCGCCGTACAAGACGCTCCACTTTTCAACAGCGACGCACTCTGGCGCCACTCCCTCTCGTGCGGTTTTGTCGCGCGCCATATTGTACGCGTCCAACAGGGGGATAGAGCGACCCAAGAGATGGCTCTTTTCGCCGGCACAATGCACGACATGGGCAAACTTATCCTGGCGCGGTTTGCTGCTGATCGCTATGAGACAGTCGTGAGAAAGGTCCGCAATGACGCTAGGCCGGCATTCGAAATCGAGCGAGCGATCTTAGGCACAGACCACGCCGAAGTGGGAGGCTATGCCTGCGAACTATGGAACCTTCCGCAGCGCATCTGCGACGCTGTCCGATTTCACCATCAGATCCCTCCCACTGACTCCGATGCCTATCTACCCAGCCTAATCTACATGGCCAATACCGTCGTCCATCTGATGGATGACGGTGCAAAATCAGCGCATCCCCTCTCACCGGATGCACAGCGTGCGTGTGATGTCCTCGATTTATCCTCTAAAGACATAGATTTACTTTTTGAAGAGATCAAATCTATAGGCCCATAGAGCACCTATACCCGAAACGATAAAGCCCTATGCAACACACGATTTTACTAGTAGACGACGAAGAGAACATAACCCGGTCACTGCGACGCCTTTTTCATCGAGCAGACTACAAGATTCTCACGGCAACCAATGGACACGAGGGATTGGATCTGCTGCTGCAGCATACCGTATCGCTTATCATCTCAGATCACCGCATGCCCGAAATGCTTGGCTCTGAGTTTCTCGCCCGATCAAGAGACATCGCTCCCCATGCAATCCGCATGTTACTCACGGGCTATGCCGATATGGAAGCGGTAACGGAAGCGATTAACCGAGGGGGCATCTCTCGCTATATTGCCAAACCTTGGAATGACGAAGAGATAAAACAGGCCGTACGCAACGCACTGCAGGTATTTGAGCTAGAGCGGGAAAACCGCCGCCTAACAGATGAGCTCTTGGAGAAAAATAATTCCTTAGAACAATTTAACGCGCGCTTAGAGCAGGCAGTAAAAGAGCGCACGCACGAGTTGGCGTTAAAAGTCAAAGTGCTCTCGGGCAAAGATCTCATCACCGAACACATGCTGAGTCTGCATTCGCTGGACGAAACTCTTAACCTAGTGCTACACGTCGTCCATAAAACCCTGGAGATGGGCGCGGCCGTAGTCTATTTGATCTCCGAAGCGTCTATCCAGCCCGCCGCGGCCATAGACCAGCGCGGCAATACGCTCGACGAGGATGCGTTACAGAGCTATGAAATCAGCACCTGGCATACGCAAGCTTTCGAACAAGTTGCTCATTCGCTGCAGCCAACACACGTCGAACAGGATAGAGACCACAGCGTCTCTCCGTTCGCCATCGTGCCCATACTTCGCGGCGATGATCTGCTGGGATATATGGAAGTTACATCGCACCACAGGGGCGCACCCATCTCTGAAGAAGAGCTCAACGTCGTTGCCAGCTTCGCTCTTCAAGCGGCCAAAGCGATCAGCGACGCGCAGGCCCACAGTGATATAGATACTTGGAAG
>CALDFW010000037.1 GCA_937942165.1 uncultured bacterium
AAGATGCGCGTGGGCCTGCTGCGCCAGCGCGTGCTGCGCGGATCGTGGGAAGACCTCTTTCGCCAGCCGCTGCAGAGCACAGCAGAGGGACTGCGCGCCGAAGGGTTTTCGCCGCGAATGATCGAGCGCTTTTTTCGCCCCTTCTTAGGAGGGATCTTCCTGGAGGGCGGCTTAGAGACGCCGCTGGCCATGGCCCACTTTGTACTGCGCATGTTTTCCTCTGGGACCGCTGTACTACCCGCTCGGGGTATGGGGGCGATACCGGCTCAGCTGGCGGCCGCGCTGCCCGCCGAGTGGATACAGCTCAACCGGCGCGCGGCGTCAGTCGATGCTACGGGCGTCTCGCTCGAAGACGGAGGACGCGTTGCGGCGCGCGCCGTGGTTGTTGCTACAGAGGGGCCGGCTGCTGCTGAACTCTTGGGTTTGGAACGGCCGCGCTCGCGCAGCGTTACGTGTCTCTACTTTTCGGCAGAGGAAGATCCCGTCGGCGAGCCGATTCTCGTGCTCAACGGTGAAGGGACCGGGCCGATCAACAACCTCTGCGTGCCGAGCCGCGTCCATTCGAGCTATGCGCCGGATGGATCGGCGTTGGTCTCGGTCACGGTGTTGGATAGCGGAGGAGATGATGTAGAAGCCGCCGTGCGTCAGCAGCTAGGAGACTGGTACGGCCAGAGCGTAGACCAATGGGGACTAATCCAGCGCTGCGATATCGCGCACGCTCTGCCCGTGCAGGAGCCGTATGCCCCGTTAGACCAGCCGGTGCACAGCGCCGAGGGTCTCTACGTGTGCGGCGATCATCGGGACACGGCTTCGCTGCAGGGAGCCATGCTCTCGGGGCGGCGCGTGGCCCAAGCGCTTGCTGCGGATTGGAAGTTGAGCTGAGTCAGGCACAAAACAATTAGACATCGTTCGATCACAGTTTTAGAGGAGAAGAATCATGGCGACAATTTATTGGAAATACGCGGACTTGTTGGCGGATACACAAAAGAGAGCGCAGAGCGTTACCACGCTGGGGCACACCGTGGACGGGTCGCCGATCGTGGTTGCTCGCGGCGGAGGCGACAAGACGCCGGCCATTTTTATTACGGCAGGGAGTCACGCTACTGAACACGCCGGGGTATCGGCCGCGGTGCAGCTTATTGACGAACTCGATACGGAGCACCAAGTATACGTCATTCCAACGCGCGATCCCGTTGCGCACGACGGCTTTGCCCACGCGCTGAGCTTGGGTTTGGGCGAAACGCCTCAGTTTGAAACGTTTGACGAACTCGAGGATCTGCTGCGCGGAGCGGGAGACGTCCTCTTCGAAGACGACGATTTTCTGCTGACGCTGATTGGTGACTACGGCTACGCCAGCGCGCGGCCCGATGCCAAAGACGTGGGTGTTGAGGAGGGCGACGCGCGCTTTAGGGCGGGTCCCAAGCGCAAAAATCCGCAGGGCTATGGCTACGGGCGCATGCAGGAGATTCACCGCGATCAGCCCGAAATCTTGGCGCCGCTGCTGGGGCGGCGCGTGTATCAGCCGGCCGGTCAGGCGGGCGTAGAGGGAACCAATCTCTTTGATCGCGCCTATACGCTGATTATTTCGCTCGAGGGGGAGATCCTGCACATCAACCGCTTTCACGACACGCCGTGGGCGCCGGTCGAGCCGCGCGTTACGCGGCGGCTGCTCGACCAGATTCGTCCGGGCTTGAGCTTTGATCTGCACGAGTCGGCAGGGATGGACGATCGCTACTGGCTGTCGGCGCGCAAGCTGCCCGACGCCGAAGGTCAGGCCTGGGAAGCGCGCGCTGCTACGGCGATCATCGGTAATATCGCCGATTCGGGGGCGAAGTTAGCAACCGAAGCCGACGCGCCGTCGGCCTGGTTTGATATGTCGGAGCAGGCCGTATTCTGGCTCGATGCGACGCGGCGCGGAGAGGGATTTAACCTTATGGACTTCTGCTCGCGCGAGTACGGCATGGCGTTCGGGACGGAGATGGGGATGTTTGGGACGTTTGACGGGCGCGTCGATATGGCCCTGACCACCGTGCGCACCGCCGTGTCGGTGTTTGAAGAGCGCCACCAGTAGAGAGACTGCGCCGGTCTTATGCGTCCAAGTGGAGCGCTTTGAGCGGCACGTTGTCGTCCGTCGGCAGATAGTAGCGCAGCGGGTTGTCCTCCAGCGCGCCGAGGAGCTGTCGGCGATAGGGCGAGGCATCTTTTAGGAGCGCTTCGGAAGGCGTGCTGTAGTCCATGGGGCGCATCCACAAATAGCCGTAGCCGTACAGCAGCTGTCTGCGCGTATACTGCGAGCGGTTGGGCAGCCCGGAGTGCCAGGTGTTCTGACCGAAGAGGAACGCATCGCCCGGCTTGCCGCAGATCTGCACTTCGTCCCTGTGCGTCAGGCCGTCTTCGCCCGTTTGCGGCGACCGGCCCCAGCGGTGGCTGCCGGGAATGACTTTGGTGTTGCCGCGATCGGGTTCCGTCAGGTCGCTGAGGATATAGGCGACGCGCAGGTAGTACAGCGAGATTGCTCCGTCCACTTTGGGGAAGTGCGGATTGGGGCCGTCCTGATGCCAGTTTATCGAAGCCCAGGTCTGTGCCTGCTGGTCGTCCGGGTTGGGGTAGCGCACGCTCAGGTTAGAGATGAAAAACTGAATGTTGTAACCGAGGATATTGACGACTAGGGGGAGTATGGTTGGCTCGTCAATCAGCGAAGCGAGCTCGGGATGGCGGTCGATACAGTGGTAAATGTTGTGCGCCACGCTGGGCTCTTCTTCGGCTAGCACTTCGTCGATGGCTGCATTGAGGCGGTCAACTTTTTCGGACGAGAGCACGTCGGGAACGACTAGGTATCCGTCCCGTTCAAATTGGTCGACCTGTGCGCGAATGACTTCTTCCTGCAGGCTCATGTGCGCGTCTCTTTCTCTGCTAAGAGGGTGGGAAAATGGGTGCGCTCGGGAAACGAGGGCGGTTTGAGTAGCGCTTCGTGCAGCGGAGAGAGCGCGGATAGCTCAGCCAAGGTTTCTGGGGGTGCTGGAGGCGTAAAGGCCATGATGCCCGGGCCGTAGCGCATAATAATAATGCGGCGCTGGTGAGCTGCCGTCCACGGCAGGGCACCGTGCGTCAGCGCTTCGGTAAAGAGGATGGCCGACCCGGCCTTAGCCGGCACCTGA
>CALDFW010000038.1 GCA_937942165.1 uncultured bacterium
TTCCAGCGCGTCGCGCCAATATAGCGTTCTCCATCGGGGGCGTCGTTGTAATAGTAGGCGCTCAGTAGGTGGCCGTCGGGCAAGAGAACGGTGCGCGGATAGCCTAAATCACCGCAGCCGCCGTCATCGCGCAGGATGCGTTCCTCCCCCCAGTGCCGTCCCTCATCGTGGCTGATGCGCGCTCGTATGCCGTAGGGTGCGTCGCGAAAGCCGTACGTAAGTGCGATGCGGCCGTCGGCTAGCGCTGTCAGCGTAGGGGGATTTCCGCCCGTGCCAATGGGGCCAACGGGAGGGCCAAGGCACTGCCAGCTCTGGCCGTCGTCGTCAGAGCGATAAAAGTCGATCCAGTTGTCTGCACCGCCGTCTCTGCGCCCTGGAATGCGCAGTCGTCGTGCAACTAGAATCTGACCTGAAGGCAGGCGAAGACTGGCGGGCATAATGGCAAACCCCTGGGGCTCTTCGCCTATAAAAGAGAGAAATTCAAACCGTGCGCCGCCGTCTGTGCTACGCGCACAAAAGACGCGCCCCTCCTGCCCGTTGCGCTTGGTCGCGGTCAGAAAGAGCGTGCACGTATTGGCGTTGTCGACGATGTAGTCTGTCCGCGCTTCAACGCCTTTTTGTCCGTAGTCTGGCAGCCAGAAGGGCCCCAGCCAGCTGTGGCAGCGGTCCAGGGAATAGTAGAAGAAAGAGCGCGTGCCTTCGCCAAGGCCAGAGCGCGCGCACATCAGGGCAAAGTCGGGATGGGTGAAGTCGATGCCGCCGAGGCAGGACGTCGGTCCGTCCTGGGCATCGAGCGAGCGCGCAATCTTTAACGGTGGGTTGACGTGTTCGTCAGCGGACAGGGCACATCGACCGGGCGTGCGACCGGGGAAAGGCTCTACCTGCCAACTGAGGCCTCCATCAACGCTGCGGGCCTGCATGGGAACAAAGGGACGGTTGCGATCGGCGGTGTGGAAGCCGCCGTTATTCTCGTCGTAAAAACCGAGCGTGAAGCTCACGACAGTCTCTTCTTGCCAAGACCAGATGCCGTAGTTGGCCGGCCAGCCAGCATAGCGGCCCCGTTCTCGATACAGCTCGATGTGCTGCGAAGGTTTACGCATGGAGTGGCGGCGTCGAAACGCAGCGGTGCGTCACGCGGTGCGCGCACCGTCTTTAAGCGCTGCGACTCCCTGTTTGAGTCCCTGTTGATAAATCCACAGGTCGCCCCAATAAGCTACACAGCGAAAGCCCTGTCGCATGCGCTCTAGGCCCTCTTCAACGGAGGGGACCATAAAGGCGGCCGTCTTACCGTAGCGCTGGCAGGCCTCCGTCACGCGTTTGATGGCATCTAAAAAGGTGGGGTGGGTAAACTGTCCGGGGATGCCGAGAAAGTTACTCAGATCAAACTGGCCGATCCACAGGATGTCAATGCCGTCGACGGCGGCAATGCGCTCGACGTTTTCCAGTCCCGAACGATTCTCAATCTGCGCGATGAGCACCACTTCGTCGTTGGCGCTGCGCATCTTCTCCAAGACATCTCCGCCGGCATAGCCGTCGTGCGCCATATGAAAAGCGGCTCCGCGCTGTCCCAGAGGTGGATACTTAGCCGATTGAACAATCATTTCGGCCTGCGCGGCGTCTCCTACCATGGGCACCATAATGCCCATGGTACCCACGTCGAGCACGCGGGCGATAAAGTGGTACTGCGTGGCCGGCACGCGGACAAAGGGGACAATGGGGGCTCCATCGCCGCTGGCGATGAGGTTGCGCACGGTCTCAATGCTCCAGCCGGTGTGCTCCATATCGTATATGATGAAGTCTGCTCCTGCGTTGGCTGCTAAACGAGCCAATCCCGGCGTGCAGAATTCAAAGGCCATGGTGCCGACGGCCGTTCCGCCCTGTGCAAGCGTCTGTTTTACGGGATTTGTTCTCATGATTCGGATCGCTCACTGCGGGGCTGGTGCCGCTCGGCATAGATGCGCAGCTTGTCGCGCATGCCCGGGTGCCGCGCCGCTTCGGGGTTTACAATAAATTCGGGCAGTCGTCCCGCGGCGAGGCGGCAAATGGCCGCCACGGCGTTGCGTCCTATACCCAAGAAGCATTCGTCCGTCCACGCCAAACCGTGTGGAGAGACGATGATGTTGTCCAATTCGAGGAGCGGGTCGTCCGGGTCGATGGGCTCTTTTTCAAACACGTCGAGTCCGGCCCCGGCGATGCGTTGCTCTTGCAGTGCGTGGGTGAGCGCCTGCCCGTCGACGATTGGACCTCGTGCTACGTTGATTAGGTAGGCGCTCTCCTTCATGAGCGACAGAGCGTCCCCATCAATCAGATGATGGGTCTGGCTGTTCAGCTCACAGCATACGATGACAAAATCGGACATGCGCAAGAGCGTGCCCATGTCGACGAGCTCGGCTCCGGCCTGCTGGGCGTGATACGTGCTGCTGCGCGGATCGCTGGCCAGTATACGCATGCCAAAAGGCTGAAGCAGACCACATAGCTCGCGTCCTATATTGCCTAGTCCAATAAGACCGACGGTCCGATCTATCAGACCCGTTCCCATGTGATCCATGCGTTCGTGCCAGCGCCCTTCTCGGACTAGCGAGTCTTTGATCAGCATTTTCTGGCTCAGCGACAGCAGGTAGGTGAGTGCGGCAACGGCTACGGGACGGCGCACGCCGTTGGGAGTAATGGTTACGATAATGCCACTGCGCGTACACGCTTCGATATCGACGTTGTCAAAGCCTACGCCAAATCGTGCGATGAGAGAAAGGCGCCCGTTCTCGGGCACGCTAGCGGCATCAATCTGCGATGCGAGCAGGAGCAGGGCGTCGTAATCGCGGAGTTGGTCACCGTGGATAGGAGAGGTATCCTCGTCTAGGAATTCCCATTCAATACCGGGCGTTCGGTCTAGTCGGTCGAGACCAATATCGCCGAAGCTTATGGTGCCATCGCTTTTGAGAAAGTCGCGGGTCAGTGCTACGCGGAATGTATCAGACATAAGGGTTTGTTGGTTTGTGGATGGATGTAGTCAGTGCTCTGAAGCCGGTACGGGTGTAGTATGCGAAACAGGGGCTCAGAAAATAGAACAACGGAGCCGGACTGGCAAAGGAAAGGTTCGCAAGAGGGACGCGCGATTTGTCGATCATGCGGTCGTAGTCAGAAAAACGTCGTCTGTTCAGTTAGCGCCAGACGTGTTTAGCGTATCGTCGCTTGAGGTCTTTCTTCACTTCTGGATAGGTATTTTTCCAGAAGCTCTGTAGGTCATCGGTTATCTGCACGGGACGAAAGTTGGGCGCTAGAATCTCTAGCAGCAGTGCCTGTTTCCCACCGGCAATGCGCGGCGTCTGTTCTAAATCGTAGAGCTCTTGAATTTTGGCGCGTCCGCGCGGCGTTTCTCCGTCGTAGTACTCGATCTTCATGCGCGGTCCCGAGGGCAATTTCCAGTGGGTGGGGGCCATCTGCTCAACAAACTGCTGCTCTCCATAAGAGAGCGCATTCTGCACATAGCCCAAACAGAGCCGGTTGCGAACGTGGCTGTAGCGCGTGGCGCCAGAGACGATTTCGTGGTATATGACGCGCAGGTCGTCTTCACTGTAGGAGACCAGCGAGCGGTCGGGAAAGAGACGCTGGACTAAACGAGTTCGATAGATCCACTGTTCGACCTCGCGGTCCCACTGTTCCAATCGAATGCGACCGGCGACAATTTCTTCGACAAGTAGCTCTTCGGCTGCTGCTGCCGATACGGTCTCCAACGGTTCCTGATAGTACACTAGGTCTCCGTAGAGGTGCACCTCTACGCCTTCGACGGCGCGCTCCTGTGCGTTCCAACGCGTTTCCTCGGCAATAGAGACGCGCGCAGGGTGCATTTCCTCTAGCCAATCTGGATCAATGGCGCTGACCTGAGAAAGAGCTGTTCGCACCCCGCTGTCGCCGCGGGCCTCTAATTCGCGGACTTCGAGTGCGACAAAGGCCTGCGCACTGCGCGCCGCGCTGGTGCGGTCGAGCTCGACGCGGCGCTGGTTGCTCATGGCGCACAGCAGGGTGTCTCTTCTGCCGCGCCGAATGGCTACGCGATCGTAAAAGGCAACCAAGAGTGACTTGGCTAATTCCGCGCTGTGCCCGCGTCCCTGCGACGATAGCCCCGCTCGTTTTGCCACTTGGGCGTATAGATCCGCTGTTTGGCTCGCCTGGCGCGCGGCGTGTGCATTCACACCGAGCCCACTGCATGCGGCTGCGTCAAAGCGGCGCTCTTTGGCGCGTAGCAGAGCGCGTTCACGCACTTCGATATCAGAGGGCAGCGCATCGTCGCATTCGCTGTATTCGCGCCGAATGGGCCGCTGCAAAATATCGCGCTCGCCAATGAGTGCAGCCCAGATGCAGGCCCGCTGTAGACAGCGGCGTTGCGCGGCCTCAATTAGAAAACGACTCAGGCGAGGGTGGCAGGGTAGCTGGGCCATGCAGCGCCCGGTGGGCGTTAGCTCGTTGTCCTCATCGAGCGCGCCTAGGTCGCGCAGCAGGGTAACTGCTTGGTCGATGGACGACGCATCAGGGCGATCGAGTAGGGGAAACGCGTCGATGGAACGGGTTCCGAGCGCAGCTAGCTGCAGCAGGGCATCGGCTAAGTCGAGGCGCTGAATCTCTGGAGCGTCGCGTTCGGCGCGCGCGCCATCCTCGGCCTGAGACCACAGGCGCGTGCACGTGCCTGGGGCCGTGCGCCCGGCGCGTCCTGCGCGCTGCTGCGAAGAGGCGCGACTTACGTTTTCAATGAGCAACACGTCAATACCGCGGCGCGGATCGTGCCGGTGCACGCGCGCTAGACCGCTGTCTATGACGTGGCGGATCCCCTCAATGGTGATAGACGTCTCGGCGACGTTGGTCGATACGATAACGCGGCGCTGGTCGCCCGGTGTCAGTGCGGCGTCTTGCTCGCGCACTGAAAGCGCCGAGTATAGCGGATAAAAGCTCAGGTTCCAACGCCGATCAATCCGCTCTGTCATACATTGAATGGTGCGACGTATCTCATACGCCCCTGGCATGAAAACTAGTATGTCTCCTTCTGCTTCGCTCTGTAAGAGCTCTGCGAGCGCATCCGTGGCCGATTGCCAAGGTGCGGTATGCGTATCTGCAGGTCGGTAGCGCATGTCGACCGGATAGGCGCGTCCTTCGGCACTGAGCGCGGGGCAGTCGAGCCAATTCGACAGGGCGTCCGCGTCGAGCGTGGCGGACATGGGCACCAGCCGTAGCTCGGGACGGCGGGTTTCCTGTAGCTGGCGAACCAAGCCCAGACTAAGGTCTGCGGCCACGCTGCGCTCGTGAAATTCGTCGAGCAGCACAGCGCCAACACCCCGTAGATCCGGGTCGCCCTGAAGCCTGCGTAAAAAGAGTCCTTCTGTGAGGAAGCGTATGCGCGTGCGGTCGCTCACCTGCCGGTCGTAGCGCGTTTGATAACCGACCAGATCGCCCAGTCGTTCGCCCCGTTCTTCAGCGATGCGTTGGGCGACTAGTCGCGCGGCTAGGCGGCGCGGCTGTAAAACGATGATTTCTCCGTCTACTACGCGGTTATCGAAAAGGATTTGCGGTACCTGGGTTGTTTTGCCAGAACCGGTCGGCGCCGTTAGAACGAGGCGGTTGCTCGTGCGCAGATGCTGGCACAGCGCGTCGGCGATGCCTCGCACGGGAAGTGGGGCGGTATGTATGCCGTCAATCACAGAGGTCTTTCCAGTGCGTCTCGCGTGCGGAATAGAGTGAGACCGGCCGTGGGATGGGTCGGCGTGCAGCTAGTGCGAAAATGTAGCGGTGAACTGAACGCCGGGCAACGACCTCATATCTGCGCAGCTATTCCATGGTGAAGATGAGACGCAGGGCTAGTGCGACAAAGACACCAGCGGCTATTCGATGGGTCGTGCGCTGGGCGCGCGGCGTGCGTGCCAGCCACGGACCCAGGGCGCCTGCCAGCAGAGCAATGCCGCCAAATACGAGCATAGTAGCAGCGATAAAAACCAGGCCGAGTTGCCCCATCTGCGCGGATAGAGCGCCGCGCATCGGATCGGCAAACTGCGGCAAAAAGGCGAGGAAAAACAGGGCGACCTTGGGGTTAGTCGCATTCATGAAGATGCCGTGCCGATAGAGCACACCGAGGCGAACGTTGGCTTCGTTTGCCGAATGCAGCGCTTGGTCTGCAGCTCGCCAAGCCGACTGAGCCAGATAGAGAAGATAGAGTGCACCGACGCTCTGAATGGCGTTCAGCGCTAGCGGGGTTTTCTGCAGCACTGCGGCCAGTCCCAGGGCGACCGCGCTCGTGTGGAGCACGAGACCGCTGCACAGGCCGAGCGTGATGGACCAACCTGCGGCCCGTCCATGCTGCAGAGACTGCGTCAGGACAAATAAATTGTCGGGTCCAGGAGCAAGTGCAAGGGCGGTGGCAGCCGCAAAGAAAGGCAGTAAGACTTCGGGTGGTAGCAGGTGCATGGAAATGAGCGCGCCGCTAGTGGTTGGGAAGCGACTCGATAGCGCCTTTGCCAACGGTCTCATAGGCCGTGTCGCCGTTGGGTGGATGCATGTGGCCCGCGCGCGCGTCGCGGAAGAAACGCTCTAGTGGGAGGCAGCGACTGAGACCGGCTGCACCGGCAATGCGCACGCACTGTTCCGTGACAGAATTGGCGACTTCAACGGCGTATTGCTTGGCGGCAGCTACGCGCGCCGGCGGTGAATCCTCGTCGTCGGCGACTTCCAAGAGGAGCGCACGCGCGGCCATCAGCTGCACGTCGACTTCGCCAATCAGCCGTTGTATCTTGGGCAGCGTGGAAATACTTTTTCCGAGCGCTTTCGGCACGCGTTCCAAGGCGTAGCGGACAACGGCATCGCGCGCAGCTAGACCTGCCCCCAAATAGGGCGTTGAAAAGAGCATTGGTGCCCAGGGTTGAAAGCGCTGGGGAGCATCGGTCCGCGCCGCTAGGTTATCGGCTGGCACGCGGACGTTGCGAAAGAATACGTCGTGATTGTCGGTTGCTCGCAGCGAGAGTGCGTCGTCCCACGTCTCCAAGATTTCAATGCCCTCTCGATGGCTCTCTACCAGCACGTTAGTCGGTTCTTCTCCCAGCATAACGCCCACAATCATGTGCGTTAAGTGGGCTCCGCCCGTGCTCCAAGTCTTGCGTCCGTCTACGACGAAACCGTCCGCAGTGCGCTCGGCTGTTGTGGCAAAGACACGGCCGCGCGAGGGGCTGCCGATTTCAGGCTCGGAGGCCAGCGAGTTAACGAGCATAGTGCCGGAGACGGCCTCCCCACAGAGGCGTTCGTAAAGCGGCTCCGGCCAGGGTCGCGTCAGGCGCGCGCCGCCCATGACCTGCAGTTGCATAGCCGATACCAGAGCGGTAGAAGCGCTGCCCTTAGCCAGCTCGAGCTGCGCCTCCACGCAGGTCCGCAAAGACAGATCGGGCCCCCCGTACTCTTGCGGTACGTTCATGGCTAGATACCCCGATTCCTTGAGCGCCTGGACGTCTTCTGTCGGTAAGGTGCTGCTGCGGTCGGCCGCTTCGGCGCGCGTTGCAAACTGTTCGCCTAGTGTGCGGGCCAGTGCGATGGCTTCGCCGTGCTGCATGCGTTTTTCCTCGTTTCCCTTGCGCAGAAATACGATAGGTTGGTCCGCCGTTTTGGGCAAGCGATACGCCTCAGAGAAAAGGCACTGCTCGCTGGCGTCCACCGTTTGCTCCAAACGTTGTTTTCACTTATCAGTTGGGTATAACCATACCAGACACACACTGTTTACCGCAATTTACTGCGAGGAGCCACATGAACCGTTTTTTCTCGTCTTTAGCCATTTGCCTGCTGTTGAGCGCCTGCGCTACGCCGCCGCCACCGCTTCCATCTTCGCCTCAGTATACCGGGCCACTGGCCGAGGTATTGCCCGCGGATTCGCTTGTTGTTACGGGTGTCCTTGACAACGGTTTTCGCTACGTGATTCGCAGCAACGTCAAGCCGGAGAACCGGGCAGAGCTCCGCCTAGTCGTCGATGCCGGGTCCGTTCTTGAAGACAGCGAACAGCAGGGCCTAGCGCATTTTGTCGAACACATGGCCTTTAACGGCACAAAAAACTTTGAAAAGCAGGAATTGGTCGACTATCTCGAAGGCATAGGTATGCGCTTTGGTCCAGACCTCAATGCCTACACGAGCTTTGACGAAACGGTTTACATGCTGCAAATACCCATGGACAGCACGCACGTTATCGAGACGGCTTTTCAAATACTGGAAGACTGGGCACACGGTGTTCGCTTTGATGGTGAAGAGGTTGAAAAGGAGCGCGGCGTCGTCGTTGAGGAGTGGCGCTTGGGGCGCGGTGCGAACCGACGCATGTTCGATCAGCAGATTCCCGTGCTGCTACGCGGCTCGCGCTATGCCAACCGCATTCCAATAGGACAGAAGGCCGTACTCGACACGTTTGATCACGCGTCCCTGCGGCAGTTTTACGACACGTGGTACCGTCCAGACCTGATGGGCTTTGTGGCGGTGGGTGACTTCGAGCCGTCTTATATGGAATCGCTTGCCTCGGTGTATTTTTCCCGTTTGGAGGTGCGCCAAGCGCCTCGCGAACGCACGGTATTTCCCGTGCCAGATCACGATGAAACGCTCTTTGCCATAGCTTCGGATCCAGAGGCGACGCAGAACGTAGTCAGCATCTACACGAAGCAGGACGTGCGCGATGGGAGCACGGTGGGTTCCTATCGTCGCTCCATTGTTGAGCGCCTTTACCACAGCATGCTCAACCAGCGCCTCAGTGAACTGACGCGACAGCCGGAGCCACCCTTTCTCGGTGCGGGTTCCGGTCAGGGCCGCTGGCTGCGGACCAAAGAATTCATATCGCTGGGCGCTGCGGTGCAGAACAACGGCTTTGAGCAGGGCCTGCAGGCGCTGCTCACCGAAGCCGAGCGGGTGCGTCAGCACGGCTTTACTCAGCCCGAACTAGATCGGACGAAAAAGGAAATGATGCGCGGCATGGAACAGGCCTATCGCGAACGCGATAAGCAGCCTTCGCGCAGTTTCGCCGGCGAGTACGTTCGGCACATACTCGAAGGTGAAGCGATACCGGGCATAGAGAGAGAGTACGCGCTCTATATGCAGTATGTACCGACCATTGAGCTGGACGAAATTAACGCGCTGGCTAGCGCGTGGAACAGCGGTCGCAATCGCGTAATTACGGTTGATGCGCCGGATCGCGCTGGCGTAAAGGTGCCGACACAGGAAGAATTGTTGGCCGTTTTTGCGCAGGTTGAGGCCAGTCAAGTTGCACCCTATAGCGAAGATATTTCGGATGCGCCGTTGGTCGAAAACGTGCCTCCGCCCGGTCAGGTCACCGCGCGCGACTCCATTCCTGAACTGGGCGTAGCGCTGTGGACGCTGAGCAACGGCGTGCGCGTGCAGCTCAAGTCGACCGACTTCAAAAACGACGAGATTCTATTCTCTGCCCACAGTCCGGGCGGTCATTCACTGGTGGAAGATGCAGACTATATCGCTGCAGCGACCGCTTCTTCCGTCGTGCGCGAGGGCGGCTTGGGTCCCTTTAATCGAATTGAGCTCGATAAGAAGTTAGCCGGCAAAGTAGTGGCCGTGTCGCCGACAATTGGCATGCTGCAAGAAGGCATCTCTGGGATGGCTTCTCCAGAAGACATGGAGACGATGTTCGAGCTGATTTACGCCTACTTTACGGTGCCGACCGTAGATAGCACGGCGTTCAATTCCTTTAGGAAACGGATTGAGGGTTCTATCCAAAACCGCAACGCGCGCCCCGAAACGGCCTACGGCGATACCATACAGGTTACGATGGCTTCACACCATTACAGGGCGCGCCCGTGGTCTATGGAGATGCTTGGCGAGATGGATATGGAGAAGTCGATGCAAATCTATCGGGAGCGCTTTGCCGATGCGAGTGACTTCACGTTTACGTTTGTCGGAAACTTTAGCAGCGAACAGATGGAGCCGCTCGTCTGCGCGTATTTGGCGACTCTGCCGACGACGGAGCGAGAAGAGGATTGGCGCGACGTTGGAATGGAGAAGCCAGAGGGTGTAGTCGAAAAGTTTGTATATGCCGGTATTGAGCCTAAGAGCACGTCTCGTCTCGTTTTTAGTGGACCTTTCGAGTTTGACGGATGGGAAAACAACTTCGCAATCGATGCTATGGCAGCCGTCTTACAAATCAAACTACGCGAGGTGCTGCGCGAGGATCTCGGCGGGACATATGGGGTAGGCGTCAGTGCCAGCGTCGAGCACTTTCCGCGCGAGGAATATAGTGTCAACATCGGTTTCAGCTCTGATCCCGAGCGGACGGACGAACTGACGCAGGTGGTTTTTGAACAGATCGATAGCTTGAAAACCGCGGGCACGACTCAGGTCTATGTGGACAAGGTCAAGGAGATACGCAAGCGCACGCGCGAAGTGAGCCTCAAGGAAAACAGCTTTTGGCGCGGTGCGCTACAGGGCCTCGACATAGACGGTACCGACCCGCGTTTGCTGCTTCAGTACGATGCGTTGGTGGACGGACTGACGCCGGAAATCGTTCAGCAGGCTGCCCAGCAGTACTTCAACGGGGAAAGGTATGCGCGCTTTGTGCTCTATCCGCGCGATTACTACGGGGAGCTAGGCGTCGACTGATCGGCGGCTCAAAGGACGGTGCGGTGCGCAGCGGGTACAGCATGCTGCGGCTCCCATAGGCGCGTCCGGCACCGTGGCCGCGCTGGCGGTTGATCCGCTTGGCCGATCTGTAGGCGTCTATCGTACTCCAGATCCAGGACGCCATGTATACGGCCCGCGCTATGTGAGCCGTTCTCTGGTCCACGGCGGTTGACCAGGTGCCGATGCTCACCTGACCGATGCCAAAGAAAAAGAGCCCTTTGCCGACGTCTCCGTTGTACATCTGGCCAAGTCCTTGGACGGAAAGGAGCGGGGGCGCAGCGGCTAGTAGCAGAGACAGGGCTGGATCTTTACGCCCCTCTTTTGAAACCAGTGTTTCGAGTAGGCCGTCTAGTGGGTTTTGGAAGCTGGGGTCGCGCGCGGCCGTCGAGTGAAGCTGGTGCATAGAAGACGGGTCGGCCAGAGATGTGCTGGCCGTGCAAAGAAGCAGAAACAGGCTGTAGAGACGATAAATAGCGCGCGCTTTTTTGATGGGGTAGGTTGCGGCTAAAAGGTGTATGCGTCCTCTGGGCATTGTCTGTGCAGCGCAGCGTCCCGTGCCGCTAGGGCACGGGACGCTGCGCGTTTGCGCCGCTTTACATGTCGTAGCCGACTTCGCCGTGTTCGCCTAGGTCGAGACCGTTGACTTCAATATCTTCGTCTACGCGCAGACCAACGACCACGTCGACGAGTTTGAGTATGATGGCCGAGATGATGAGCGTGTAAACGGCCGTTCCAATAATGGCTGTGAGCTGGGCGCCGAGTTGGCCCATCATATCGAGCCCTTCTTCCGTACCGCCCAGGGCCGAAGAGGCGAAGAAGGAGACGAGTATTGTGCCGACAATACCTCCGAACCCGTGCACGCCGACCACGTCTAGTGCATCGTCATACCCAGCCGTGCTCTTGAGCCAGGTTGCAGCCCAATACGCTACGAGCGACGATACGATGCCTATGACAACGGCTCCCAATGGCCCAACCCAACCCGCCGCCGGTGTGATAGCGGCTAGCCCGGCAATGGCGCCCGTGGCAAATCCAAGTGCGCTGGGTTTGCCGTTTCGAATCCACTCTATAAAGATCCATACCAAGGCGGCTACGCTAGGAGATATCTGCGTTACGACGACGGCCATGGCGGCCTGACCGTTAGCAGCTAGTGCGCTGCCTCCGTTAAAACCAAACCATCCGACCCAAAGCATGGCGGTGCCAATTAGGTTCATCGTCATATTGTGCGGCGGCATGGGGCGCTCTGGATATCCGCGGCGTTTGCCCACCATGATAGCGGCGACCAGTGCGGCCGATCCCGCCGTAACGTGCACCACAATGCCGCCGGCGAAATCTTTAACGCCCATAGCGCCAAAGTAGCCTTCTGGACCCCAGACCATATGCGTAATGGGTAGGTATACTGCTATGCACCACAGACCGCTAAACCACAGAACGGCTGAAAACTTCATGCGCTCGGCAAAGGCGCCTACGATGAGACCGGGCGTTATGATGGCGAATGTCATCTGAAAGACAAAGAACACCAGCTCGGGTATAGTGCCCGATAGATGCTGGCCGGTGACGCCGCTCAGCATGGATTTGGAAAGATCGCCGATAAAGGGGTTACCCGAAGAAAATGCCAAACTGTACCCGACAACGGTCCAAATCACGGTGACAACGGCCGTAATACCAAAGCAGTGCATAAAGACCGATAGCACGTTGCGAGTTCGAACCAGACCGGCGTAAAACATCGCCAAGCCGGGAATCATCATGAAGAGAACGAGTCCGGTGGAAATAAGAATCCAGGCCGTATCGCCCGTGTCTAACCCATCCTGTGCCCATGCGACACTAGGCAGAAAGGTGGTTAGAGCCAATACGGCGCACACTGCACCGGTGAAAAATCGAAAAGACAGCATGGAACATTCCCTCCCGTAGGCGTGTTTTTACATGTGTCAGTCTGACCACTATAAGTAGTGAAAAATGGAACCAAGCCCAAGAGAATTCTCATCGCCGTCACGGGCTTGGGGTTTTACGGAGCGTATATGATCTGCTCCATGATGCCGCTAGTGCGCGCTCCACTCTGCCCTGTGCTAGGGCATTCACCCTCACCGCGGAGCGCGCGAACTACGCTCTCGAGAAGCGGTTGCTGCACGTGAGGAGGAGGTGCGATATCAAAGCGCTGTTGCGCACTGTTGCGCAGCGTAATGGGCGCAAAGGAAAACGTGGAAAAGTCGATCTGTCCCCCTTCGCCGATAAGTTCAATCCGATCGTGTCGTTCACTCGCGCAAAAGCACCAGGAACCGCTCCCGGTCACACCAGAAGAAAATTGAAAAGATGCGCTGATCGTATCTTCAGCATCATAGGATGCAAGGTGGCTAGCCGTCGTGCCATGGGCTTCTTTGATCGGGCCAAATAGGAAGTCGAGCAAGTCGAACTGGTGCGACGCTAGGTCAAAAAAGAGACCGCCACCGGCGATAGAGGGCACGACGCGCCACGGGGGATTTGACCGATCAATCGTCATCGGCCGTTGATGCAAGCAGATGTGCACCGTGCGCACGGCTCCGATTGAGCCGTTGTCTAAGAGCGCTTTGACCTGCAGGAAATAGGGCAATGCGCGGCGGTAATAGGCCACAAAGAGCGGTACCTGCGCGCTGCGGCAAGCCTCTATCATATGCAGGCACTCGGCGTGCGTGCGCGCCATGGGCTTTTCCACGTAGACGGGTTTTCCAGCGCTAGCAGCGCGTACGGTGTACTCGGCGTGCGTGTTGGGCGGAGTGGCCACGTAGATGGCGTTTACCTCCGGATGGTTGATCAGATCGTCGGCGTCCGAGTAGGCGTACGGAACGCCGTGTCGTTTGGCGTAGCTGCGAGCCTTATCGCCATCGCGCCGCATAACGGCTACTATCTCCGAGTGTTGAATCCTTTGCAGGGCGGGTCCACTCTTCACTTCGGTGACATCGCCACAGCCTATAATGCCCCACTGCACCTTTTCCATTGCGCGTCCTTCTCCCATTACACGGCTTCGCGTACGACCTGTATGAATCCGTCGCCATAGCGCTCGGCCTTTGACGGGCCTATGCCGTGCGCCATCTTCAATTCATCGCTGTTAATGGGCCGCAGTAGTGCGATGTCGCGCAGCGTGCGATCGGATGCGACGACGTAGGGCGGCACGCCTTCTTCTCGCGCAACTTCCATGCGATGCCGTCGCAGTTCTTCAAAGAGGTCGCTGTCTCGGCCTTCGAGTTCTTCGACGGTGCTAGAAGCGCGTTTTTTAAAGTTTGTTCCTAGCGTAGGAGCGCTGCTGCGGGGAGGGAGTAGCAGGCGAGCGGGGCGGCGTTCGTGAATGACGTCATTACCCGCTTCGGTAAGCACGACCAGCGGTCGATCCCCGCCGTAGAAGTCTACCCATCCGGCCGTGACGCAGCGCCGTAGGAGCTGGATGATCCAGCGCTCGTCGTATGCGCTGAGTATACCCCAGGAGCGCGTCTCTTTAAAGCCAGCGCGCACGAGTTTCTTATCCTGCGTGCCGTGCAGCAGCTTAGCTACGGCCTGCAGGCCGAAAAGGCCGTGTAGGCGCGCTACGGCGCACAGCGCTTTGCGAACGACCGTGCTCACCTCGTCTGGGTCTACTTCTTCCTCTTCGTAGAGGCGCGTGCAAACATCGCAGCGGCCGCAGCCCGAAAGGACTTCTTCCTCATCGCCAAAGTAGCGCAGTATGGCGTCGTGGCGGCACGATCCTCCTTCAGACCAGCGCATGAGTTCCAGAAAGAGGTTCCACTTGTGCTGCGCGGCCTCGCCTTCTCCGTCCAGTAGAATGAGTTTGCGACGCAGGGCCATGTCACTTGGACTAATCAGGAGCAGGCACGTGGCGTCGTTGCCGTCTCGGCCAGCTCGACCCACTTCCTGATAGTAGGCCTCTACGGATCCGGGGGGTGCCAGGTGGCCAATAGCCCGCACATCGGCCCGGTCGATGCCCATGCCGAAGGCGTTCGTAGCTACGACAACTTCGAGCTTTCCTTCGGCGAAAGATCGCTGCACGGCATCGCGCTGCTCGCCCTCCATTCCCGCGTGGTAGGCCTGGCAGTTCCAGCCTTCGCCGCTCAGCCTAGCGGCTTCTTCTTCGGTGTTCTTACGCGTGGGCGCATAGATAATCGCAGTGCCTCTGCCAGCGTTCGGCTTGTCTAACGACTCGCTCAATAGTTGGTTGATTCGCCGGGTGCGTTCGGCGCGGCTATTGGCCTCTGCCACGCGCAGCGACAGATTTGGGCGGGCAAATCCGCGCACTAGCTGGGGCGTGTCGGTGGGCAGGCCCAGACGTTCGAGTATTTCGTCGCGTACGACGGGCGTGGCCGTAGCCGTGCAGGCGAGCACGCGCGCCTCTGGCAGGCTTTGTATGAGATCGCCGATTTGCAGGTATTCTGGGCGAAAGTCATGTCCCCACTCGCTAATGCAGTGGGCTTCATCAATGGCAATGAGCGGACAATTGAGCTCGCGCAGTAGCGAACGAAAACCGCCGTAGACAAGACGCTCGGGCGCAGCGTAGACGATTTTGTACTGACCTGTAGCCATCGCCTGCATACGCTGGCGCAGTTCCTCTGCGTCGAGCGTTGAAGCGAGGTAGGTTGCTGGCAGACCGCGAGATTCCAGCGCTAGAACCTGATCGTGCATTAGAGAAATGAGCGGTGACACGACCAGCGTCGTGCCCCCTAGGAGCGTAGCGGGTAGCTGGTATGTCAAACTTTTTCCGCCGCCGGTGGGTGCGACTAAGAGCAGGCGTTCGCTGTCTAAGAGCGTTTCTATCGCTTCGCGTTGACCGGGTCGAAAAGCGTCAAAGCCGAGCTGGTGCAGGCCGCTTTCCAAATTGAGGGATGTTGGCTGCGGTACGGCGCTCAGCGTGTCCTCCAGATAGGTCTATTGGGGAAAATGCGTACGTAGATTCACAAGTAGTAGTTCGTAGCAGAGTAGACAAACAAATAAAGACAACAAGCGCAAGCGGATGGTTTATGCGTCAAAACATTTGCTCCAAGCGCCCATTGCCATCTCTGTCGCTCAGCATGCATCTGCAATAGGTTATGAATCAGTACTCAACCGCGATATCAGAGATATCAGACACCTTTAATATTGCTGCATGGATATGAATAATCGCGAACGGGCTCCATCGGACCGGCGCCGATATCTGCCCTCGTTAGACTGGATTTTGAACTATCGAAGAGCAGATCTGGCCGGAGATTGCACTGCGGGGTTCGTGGTGGCCGTCATGCTAGCACCGCAGGGAATGGCATATGCGCTGCTAGCGGGTTTGCCTCCTGAGATGGGCCTATACTCCAGTATCTTACCCCTGATAATCTACGCCGTTTTGGGAACTAGCCGGGCCCTTTCCGTGGGTCCTATGGCGGTGATCTCGCTCATGGTTGCCAGTGGTTTGGCACCGCTGGCGGCGGCTGGAAGTGACCGCTATGTGGAACTGGCCCTTTCGCTGGCTCTGCTAGTAGGAATGATAAAAATCATTATGGCCCTGCTCCGTTTCGGTTTTCTGGCCGACCTGCTCAGTCATGCCGTGATATCGGGTTATACCAGTGCGGCTGCGCTTATTATTATCGCCGACCAAGTGCGTCACCTGCTGGGGTTGCCGCTGCCGCGTCAGGGCGTTTTTTACCAGTCCATCACCGGGCTGATGGGAGGCTGGCAGCCCAACGTCTACACCGCCTGCCTCGGGTTGGCCAGCGTTGGATTTTTGCTGATAAGCAAGGACCCATTAAGACGCTTTCTCAAACGGCTTGGTCTATCTGACGGGCAGGTCGTTCCGCTGGTTCAAGGTGCTCCGCTCGCGCTGGTGGCCGCAGCTGCGGTTTGGGTGTGGGGCATGGGCTGGGCCGATGGGGCCGGAGTCGCTATTGTCGGCACGCTGCCGCGCGGCCTGCCCTCGCTTGACCTGCCCAGCTTTAGCGCAGATATCGTACGCGATCTTCTTCCGCTGGCACTGGCCATCAGTCTGGTGAGCTTTACCGGCAGTATTGCCGTGGCCAAGTCGCTGACGAGCCGCCGCCGCCAGCGACTTGAGGCCAACTGGGAGCTGCTTGGCCTAGGCGCTGCCAACGTGGGTGCCGCCCTGTCTGGCGGCGTGGCCGTTACCGGCGGACTGAGCCGTTCATTGGTCAATTCTGCCGCCGGTGCGAATACGGGCTTAGCCTCGGTTATTACGGCCTTTCTCATTGCGATAGTAGTCCTTTTTTTTACGCCCTTATTTTATCACCTACCGCGCGCCGCGTTGGCAGCTATTATTGCCGTGGCAGCGGCTCGTATTATCGATCTGCGCACCGCGCTGCACATATGGCGCTATAGCAAAGCGGATGCGGCTTCGCTGGGAGCGACGTTTCTGGCCGTCCTCGTTTTGGGTGTTGAACAGGGCATCGCTATCGGAGTCGGTGCGTCCCTGCTGCTGCTCTTATGGCGCACGAGCACGCCGCGCGTCGTCGAGCTAGGACGTTTGGATGATGGCGAACTGTTTCGCAGCGTCGCGCATCATCGCGTCAGGACATACGATCCCATACTGATCTTGCGCATTGATGAGAGCCTCTATTTTGCCAACGCGAATCAGCTAGAGCGCCAGCTGCTGAACGAGGTTGCCGAGAGACCGCAGATCGACCATTTGGTGCTGGTCTTTAGCGCGGTTAACTACGTAGATGCCAGTGCCCTAGAAACGCTAGGGCGACTCAACGAAGAGCTGGCGGCGGCGGGTGTGGACATGCATTTGGCCGAGGTGAAAGAACGGATTATGCACAGCTTTTCCAAGACGGATTTTCCCCAGCTCTTGAAAGCGGGATGCATCTACGCCAGCACGCATGAAGCGATTGAAGCACTCAACCGCCCGAAGCAAGCATCGTATCACATATAACAGATCAAGTGGGTATATGTAATGGAAACACTGACACAACCGTGGCCTTGGTATGTAGCCGGTCCACTCATTGGACTTACGGTACCAGCATTGCTTCTGCTCGTGGGTAAACCCTTCGGCATATCGAGCAGTTTTAGACATTTGGCCTCCATGTGCTCGCCCAAGACGCGCGTTGCCTACCTAAGGGACAACGACTGGCGCGGTGAATTGTGGAGTTTAGTCTTTGTTTTGGGAGTCATTATCGGAGCGTTTTTCGCTGCTCATTACTTGAGTAATTCAGCTGTGCATCTACTGCCGGATCACTATCGCCAGTGGTCTGGCGGGCTGCGTCTCTTTATCGGTGGACTCTTTGTCGGGTTTGGAACGCGCTACGCCGATGGCTGCACTTCAGGGCATTCCATTATGGGCCTTTCCAACCTGAAATGGCCCAGTCTCTTAGCGACAGCATGTTTCTTTATCGGTGGTATGGTTTCCATTTTTGTGCTAGATGCACTCTTTCCAATGCCCTAGGGCCATATTGCAAAGGAGCAATAGATGAATCTCGTTTTTGCCCTTTTAATGGGCACTATTTTCGGCACGGTGTTGGTTAAGTCAGAAGTGGCTTCTTGGTTTCGCATACAGAAGATGTTTCGCTTTGAGGAAGCGCACATGTTTTTAATTATCGGCTCGGCTGTAGCGGTAGGTGTGCTTTCCATCGTCCTGATTAAGAAGCTGGGCTTGCGCACGCTGGCGGGTGAAGAGGTGACGATCCGCGACAAGCCCTACCAAAAAGGCGTCGTGATTGGCGGGATCATCTTTGGCGCCGGGTGGGTTATTACCGGTGCGTGCCCCGGGCCGATTTATGCGCAAATAGGAAGCGGGGAATACTGGGCGCTCTGCTCGTTTATTGGGGCCTTCTGCGGTGCGTACTTGTATGCCTTACTTCGCCCACGTCTGCCACACTAGTAGATAGATTGGAGGAACGCCGTGATTCTCAAGCAATACTACCTCGAGTGTCTAGCCCACGCATCGTATCTTTTGGGGGATCGCGACACGGGCACAGCTGCCATAGTTGATCCGCGGCGCGATATAGATCAGTACGTGGAAGACGCTCGGGCACTGGGTCTGGAGATTCGTCACGTATTCCTTACGCATTTTCACGCCGATTTTGTCGCTGGACACTTGGAACTGCGCGAGCGCACGGGTGCGCAAATACATCTCGGCGTGCGCGCGCAGGCCGAATACGAATTTGCGCCGATGCGCGATGGCGGCGAGGTGCGGTTTGGCTCGGTGCTGCTGCGTATGGTAGAAACTCCGGGTCATACCCCAGAATCCGTCTGCATTCTAGTATACGAATTGGCAGAGAATGCCGAGCAACCGCACGCCGTGCTGACGGGAGACACGCTCTTTATTGGCGACGTTGGTCGTCCAGATCTGGGGGCATCCGTCGGATGGAAGGCAGAAGATCTAGCGGAAATGCTGTATGAATCGCTGCATAAAAAGCTGATGCCCAACGTCGTCGACGAGACGTTAGTATACCCGGCACACGGAGCGGGTTCCATGTGTGGTCGCAGTCTGAGTGAGGAAACGTTTTCGACTGTGGGGACTCAGCGGCGCTATAACTATGCGCTACAGGATATGACGCGCGACGCTTTTGTCGGCATGGTGGCGGCCGACCAGCCGGAAGCGCCGGCGTACTTTAGCTATGATGCGGATATGAATGCGCGCGAACGACCGACACTGGACGAAAATCTGGCCGCCAACTACGAGAGTCTCTCGTTAGAGCAGGTTCTCTCTCTACAGGAGCAAGGCGCACAGCTCATAGACGTGCGCGATGGAGAGGACTTCGCCGGTGCTCACCTCAAAGGCTGTATTAATATCGGTCTCGATGGCCGCTATGCCTCTTGGGCAGGAACCCTGCTGGACAGTGCGCGCCCGATTGTTATCGTGGCAGCATCCGGACGCGAGCAGGAAGCCGCCATGCGGCTAGGGCGCATAGGCTTTGATCGAGTATTGGGCTATCTACGAGATGGCATGTTGGCGCTGGAGAAGCGGCCGGATCTCGTCGGGCGCGTAGCGCGCATTACGGCGCGCGACCTTCGGGAATGGTCGGGTGATCCGCTGTGTGTGCTGGACGTGCGCACGGCCAGCGAACGCGAGGAAGCGTTTATTGAAGGCAGTGAAACCATTCCGCTGAATCGTCTATCGGGGGATGTAGAAGAGGTCGCGCACGATCGTCCCGTCGTCGTCTATTGTGCCGGTGGGTATCGTTCGTCCATCGCGGTCAGTTTGCTGATGCAGCGCGGAATACAGGTCTACGATTTGGTCGGGGGAATGGCCTCATGGCAGGCCACCAGGGAAGCGGCCGGCTGATTACTCTTCGTTCCGTTCTGCACCTGAGCTCCCTCCGACTTTACCGGCTGTGTAAACCCCATTGGCGTTGCCCAGCGCCTTGCCGAGCGACTGAATACCGAGGCGGGTTTTCTCAGCGCGGTTCGATCTCGTCAATCATGCCCTGCTGAAAGTCTATTTCCAGCCACGGATCGGCCGTGCGATGGCGGAAATCCAACAGGCGTTGTCGCATCTGTCTGGCCACCTCGCTGTGGGCTGGATCATCTATTAAATTGCGCGTCTCCTGCGGGTCCTCGGCGATATCATAGAGCTCTTCTGGTGCGCGCTCTATGACGTGGCGAGTATCGCGCAGGCCCATGTGTGGTGCGCTGGCGTCGCGCACGGCGCTCCAGGTGCGGGAGCGGAAGAGGTCGGTGGGAAAGGCCGTGTCCAAGCCGGCCGAAAGGTGGCGGGCAAATTTGTAGCGGCGCCCGCGCAGCACGCGATAGGGATTGTAATCGACAATCTCGTGAAAGCAGTGAGAGAAGTAGGTCTCGTCCCACCCGGGCGCATTGACCTCATCGAGAATGGGCAGTATGGATGATGCGGGCAGGTCCTCGGGCGCGGGCACGCCGCACCAGTCTTGCACCGTGGGGCGTATATTTGTCCAGTTTATAAGCGCCTGGTGGTGGACGCCGCGCTGCTCTAGGTCGGGGGTGCGAATGATAAAAGGGCAGTGATGGCCGCTGTCAAAGAAAGAAGCCTTGGCTCCGGGAAAGGGCATGGCGTGATCGGTTGTAACAATCACCAGCGTGTCGTCATCGCGTCCCGATTCCTCTAGCACATCCAAGAGCAGACCAATTCCGTGATCAAAGCGTGAGACGGCTTGGTAGTAGTCTGCCAAATCGGCGCGGACTTCGGGTAAATCGGGTAGAAAGTCCGGCACGACGACGTCTTCTGGCCGATAGATTTGCTCAGACACGCCGGGCCACTCCCTGTCGTTGGCAAAGCCG
>CALDFW010000039.1 GCA_937942165.1 uncultured bacterium
CGCAGAGTTAAACTGCGTCAGCACAAACATCTGGTTAATGCCGGAGTGAATGCAGTTGCTGATGGGGATATCAATCAGGCGATATTTACCACCGATGGGCACAGCGGGCTTGGAGCGGTACTCGGTCAGTGGAAATAGACGCGTGCCCCGTCCGCCCCCCAAAATAAGTCCAACAACGTCGTTCATACTGGCTTGTCCAACCATGATTTATCCCCGGGAAGGTCTCTATTAGCTAACCTGTTGAA
This sequence comes from uncultured bacterium, assembly GCA_937942165.1. Lineage (GTDB taxonomy): Bacteria > Latescibacterota > UBA2968 > UBA8231 > UBA8231. The sequence goes on from CALDFW010000039.1 coordinate 246, forward strand.
TATGGTCAAAATTACCCATTAAAACAATGCTACAGCGGTGTTTTACCCAGCGCCTTTCGCATCTTATTATCGCTCTGATACGCATCTTCGCGCAGATATAACAGGCCGTCCTCTCCCACCCAAGCCGTCCAATACAGTAGGAAAACTGGCAGCGGATCGTCCAAGACAATCTGCCGGTTTCTTCCGCTTGCTATCAGATCTTCTAAATCCTCCCCTTCCCAACCCTCGAGAAGGCGCTGAGCCAAGAGCTCACTGTCTTCAACGCGAATACAGCCGTGGCTAAACTCGCGTTTGTCCCGTTCAAAGAGGGCCTTGTTCGGGGTATCGTGCAGATAGACATTGTAGGGATTTTGAAAATAGAATTTAACCACGCCCAGTGGATTGGTCCGGCTGGGAACCTGCGCTATTTGCACATCGAAATTAGACGTCGTCATGCGATCCCAATCAACGGTTTCAGGCTCCAGGCGCTGGACAGCTACGCCGCGGCCCCTGCTAATGCGCAGACCGTTGCGAAGAGCGTAGCCCGGATCCCGCTGCAGTAAGGGCAGCATCTCCCCGACGGCAATACTACGCGGGACGTACCAATACGGATTGAGCACGAGATGCGTCATCACAGCGCTGAATATCGGCGTGCGCCAATATTCCTTTCCTACAATCGTGCGAACCGTAAACTCGCGCCTGCCGCGGTTTATAAAATCTAGTTCGTAATCGTCGAGACGGACGAGTATATAGCGCGCCTCAGGATCGTGCGGCAGCCAACGCCACCGCTCCATATTGAGCTCTATTTGCGCTATTTGATCTTCAACGGGCTGGTTAATCGCCGCCAGCGTCACTCCGTCCAGCCTACCGCTGAGATTGATATGGCGGCGGCGCTGGAACCGCCGGAGCGCAACGGACAACGCCTCTCCTTTAACACCGGACAAATCACCGCTCATCTCTAAGCGTTCCCGCAGTCCATCTCCTTCCGCACTCACCTGGACCCATCCTCCCCGCTGCTGAACGGCCCTGTATCGCGCCAGCGCATTTTTTAGACGGGCATATCCCCCCTGTGGCGGGCGTAGATTATCCAACGTCTCGCGGACTTGCTGAAGATCGAGCGCCGTTTCCAACAGGTCTGCCAGGCCGCCCTGTACATACGGAGCATCCCAAAAATCGTGCACCGTACGCGGGTCGATGCGACCCCGTAACATATGATTTCCGTAGCGAATAAATGCATTGGTGAGCAGCAGATCGAGTTCAACAGAGGTGCGCACTGAAGGCACTTCCCCCCCAGGTATTCGCCACAGGGCCAAGAGCGCGCCTATCGTCTCAACGTGGTAGCGTTGCGGATCTAAGCCATCGCCCTCGGCCGCTCTGAGCACACCGTATAGTGCATCGGCCTGACGTCCGGGGCCGCGTGGACCACACCAAATAGGGCGATCTCCACGCTTTAAGTAAAACGCGGACAAATCCCTTGATACCGATAGGATCGTGTCGCCTACAACCAGGCCATTTCCCCGCAGGGCGAGACGGATCCTGTCCGCGCTCTCCGCTTCCCACGTCCCAAATGCGTTTCCACCCCCATGTGCGCAGGAGAGCGTTAGACAAGACAGCGCGGTTAGGAGCCCCCACCAGAGGCAGGAATTCTTGCTTATTACTTTATCACACCTGAACAAAAGCCTTTTTGATGCCGAGTCAGCCATGCCACTCTCCATCTATCTCTTGAACACCCTCACCTCTCGAAAGACCCACGGCGAACAGACTATGTCACCACAATCCTTAACCGACTCCCCAAGAGAAATATAACACTTGCCCAGGTGTTCTGCGGATTCGTACTTTGGCTTGGAAATTATCCCCCTCTGTTCATAACTCGAGGTATCTCGTTCACGTGCTCTGGCTACTACCCGCTGTCTTTCTGAGTTTTGGCTTTGGCCAGCTCTTCAAATGGTCGCAGAGAAAAAACCACAAAGCACCCGTCGTCATCGCGACAAACTATCTCGTCCTAGCCGGTTGTCTCTTCTGCTATTTCCTACTCCGCGACGACCTTTCTACCTCTCCCCAAGCGCTCTTGATTGGAGTCATCACCGGAATATTTTTCATCGCTTCTATGCTGGCAATGACCCATGCGCTTACGCGCATAGATTCCGCTCCCACATTAACTTCTTTTCGCCTAGCGGTTGTTGCCCCCATCTTTGTCGGCGCCTTCCTGTGGGACGAAACGGTTACAGGTCGACAGGTCGCTGGCTGCGTAGCTGCCCTAATCAGTTTGCTATTACTGAGCTGGCGCCCAGGCGAAACATCTCAGGGGCGCAACCTGTATCTGGTCACCGCGATCTTTATTCTGCAGGGACTCAGTATGTGCTGTCTACACTGGGTCCACCACGCCGGCTTAGACGAGGAGCGGCTACACATTCTGATGGTAACGGCTGCAACGGCAGGTATTTTAGGCAGCTTATTTGTTGCAGTCCGACGTATTCCCGTGCGGGCACCTACTGCGCTAGTCGGAGCGGGAATCGGCGTGTTCAATCTAGTGACGCTCTCTATTTCTCTCACCGCGCTGTCCCAGATACAGGGCACCATTTTTTTCCCTATTAACGGCTGTGGTGTAGTTCTTCTAGACAATCTTTTTTCCCATTTTATATGGAAAGAACCTCTCGGGCGAACCGGTTTCTTGGGCGCATGCCTAGGAGCACTGGCAATGGTCCTCATTATTTAAGCCATAGGAAAACGCACTATGACTGACAGACTCTCAGGAAAAACCGTGCTCGTCACCGGCGCCGGACGCGGCATTGGCCGGGCCATCGCCCATACAATGGCCAGGCAGGGAGCACGCGTGGCCGCTGCTGACGTCGACATGGATTCATCAGAAGAGCTGGTAGCAGAGCTACCCACTGAGAGTATAGCTCTCGGCATGGACATCACTTCTTCAGACCAAGTGCGCTCAGGCGTAGAAAAGACGGTGGCTCATTTTGGCCAAATTGACGTATTGGTTAACAATGCAGGATTCCTAGTCTTCACTACCTACGAGGACTGCAGCGAAGCCGTTTGGGATCAAATCGTCGACGTCAATATGAAGGGAACCTTTCTCTGCTCTCAGGCCGTCCTGCCCCATATGAAAGCACGCGGTCAGGGCGCCCTTATCAACATGACCTCGCTAGCGGCTAAAACGGGCGGCGTTGCGGCCGGTCCCCCCTATGCCGCTTCAAAGGCGGGCGTAAGCGCGCTAACGATTGGTTTAGCACGTGCCGTTGCCGCACACGGGATTCGCGTCAACGCCATTGCCCCGGGGGTTATTGAGACTGCGATGACGGATTCTGCTGAACACGCTCCGCTCAAAGCGCAAATCCCCATTGGCCACACTGGACAACCCGAAGACGTGGCAAACTGCGCGCTCTTTTTAGCCTCTGACGAAGCCCGCCATATAACGGGCGAAATAATTGACGTTAACGGCGGTCTTTTCATGGACTAGACCCCTTGGCCATTCTAAAAGCACACCAATAAAAAAGGAACTACCTGTGAAGATACGTAGCCTGCGCGCCGTCCAAGTCGACTTACCTGCTAAGAAACCCAGCACCACCCCACGTCGCCCTAGCTGGCGGCACTCCTCACCCATCGGCTTACCCATGAACAAATATCCCGAGTTCCCGCCTGACTTACCGCATAAATCGCCCGGCATCGGTGGGCGCGCGGTCTGGGTGCAGGTCGTCGCTGAAGATGGCACATGGGGCTTGGGTCGCACGAGCTTCGGCGAGCCCGTTGCAGCACTCGTAGACTCCTTTTACGCGCCGCTTCTTCAGGGCCGTGACTGCTTTGCAACCGAACACCTCAACGATATGATGTGGCGCGCATCCAAGCGCCATGGATCACTGGGCTTATCCGCCTGTGCGCAGAGCGCCATTGACCTGGCCTTATGGGATCTCAAGGGCAAACTCTTAGAGCAGCCTGTTTATCGTCTATTGGGAGGACCCGCACGCGAAAAAATTCGGGCCTACTGCACCGGAGATGACCTCGACTGGGCCCAAGAATTGGGATTTAACGCCTTTAAGATTACCAATCCAGCACACTACGAGGAGGGCATAGCCGGCATTAATACCGTAGAGGATAAAGTAGCTGCCGCACGCGAAGCTGTAGGGCGGAATTCCGAGCTAATGATCAACCCGGTTATGGCCTACGATGTCGAATTTGCCGTGCGCCTGTGTCAGCGGCTCCGTCCCTACGAGCTGCGGTGGCTTGAGGAACCCCTTATACCAGAGGACCTCGAGGGCCACATTCAGCTGCGCAAAGCCGTGCCTTGGATGCCCATTGCTACCGGTGAAGACCATCACACGCGTATTCCCTTTCGCCAGCTGGTAGAAAACCGCTGCGTCGATGTTGTTCAACCCGATCTACACTGGTGTGGAGGAATAACCGAGGCGGCCAAGATATATCATATCGCCGAAGCAGCAGGAATCAAATGTAGTCCGCATGGAGGACTCAATTCGGCCTATGGACAGCACTTCTGCTACGCTTTTCCCGAATGCTCTCTCTGCGAATTTCACATGAGCACGCCCGTCGGCGTACCCTTGGAAGAGATGGTCGCGATACCAGGCACTGCTGTACCTAAGGACGGGTTTCTAGTGCCTTCTGATGCACCCGGATTTGGCATGGAAATACCCGAGCAATGGATCAGAGAGTGGGACCACAGCATGCATATAAAGGGGAATGACGTGGTGCTTTAGTTTTAGGGCGTTTGAAGGGAGGACAGAGACGCGTAACCGATGGCTAGTAGCGACCCTCACCAAGGTCGCGCAGCAGATCGACATAGGCACTTTCCCCTTCTTCTTCCCATACACGCAGTAGCTGCGAACCTACAATGCCGATCTCAACGGTGCCCTGCAAGCGTTTTAGATCAGCCCCGCTGCCCAGACCAAAACCCAGTGCAAGAGGCACATTGGTAGCCCGCCTACAGCGCTCGACAAAGGAAAAGAGTTCGGGGTCAATTTCCGTGCGACTACCCGTCACGCCGCGCCGCGCAACGACGTAAACAAAACCGGCCGCCCGCTGTCCGATCTCGGCCAGCCGCTGATCGGTATTGGTTGGGGTCATAAGCTGAATCGGATGCAGCTCGCGCTCTCGGCTCAGCTCAAATAGCTCTTCCCCCTCTTCAACGGGTAGGTCCGGTAGTATATAGCCGACCGATCCACCATCGCTCAGCGCGTCGCAATAGGCTCCGTGCCCCAAGCGAAACGCCGTATTGTAATAGCCCATCATTAGGTGGGGAAAGGTAAACTGGCGCGTAGAGCGCTTCATCAGGTCGAAGTACTGGGTCAGGGATATACCTTTTTCCAGTGCACTCTGATTGGCGCGTGCAAAGGTCGGCCCATCGGCTACCGGCTCACTAAAGGGCATCTGCAATTCTACGAGGTCTACCCCCACTTCACCCATGATTTCCAGCATGCGCCAGTTCTCTTCAAGCGAGGGATAGCCGGCGATGAGATGGGTCATTAATAACACTTTGCGCTCGCCTAGGCGCTCTCTGATATAGGACTCGAGATTCACAGCTTATCAACCTTCTGACGCAAAAATTCCTTCCATTTTGCATCATCTAGCGCATCGGCAATCGTAAATATGTCTTTGTCTCCGCGACCCGACATATTGATCAGCACGGTCTGCTCTGGATCCATAGTAGCCGCTTCGCGCAGACCACCGGCTAGCCCGTGACAGCTTTCCAAAGCACCGATGATGCCCTCCGTCCGCATGAGCAATTTGAGCGCATCGATCACTTCTGCATCGGTTGCCGATTCGGTCCGCATGCGACCACATTCATGCCAGTGGGCAAGAATAGGACTCACGCCAATGTAATCCAATCCCGCAGACACGGAGTGAGTATGCTGCATTTGTCCTTCATCGTTTTGAAAGAAATACGTCTTGTAGCCCTGAGCTACACCGGGAACGCCCATGCCCCCTGCGAGTCGAGCGGCATGTTGGCCACTGCTCAACCCCAACCCTCCTGCTTCAATACCAACCAACTCGACTTCGGGATCTTCGAGAAATCCAAGAAAAAGGCCCGTCGCATTAGACCCTCCGCCTACGCACGCATAGACTCGGTCGGGCAGTCTGGCGGGACAGGCGAGCATTTGCTCGCGCGATTCCAGTCCAATAATGCGCTGAAAATAGGCAACTATTTGGGGAAAAGGATGTGGGCCACAGGCCGTGCCCAGCGCATAATGGGTGTCCTCCATTGAGTAAGCCCAGTCGCGCAAACACTCGTTAATCGCATCCTTCAGCGTTGCAGCGCCGTCTTCAACGGCAACGACGGTAGCGCCCAGCTGCTCCATCCAAAATACGTTAGGCCGCTGTCGCTCAACGTCTACGGCCCCCATGTATATCGTGCAGTCTAGGCCGAAACGCGCAGCCATGGTCGCAGTCGCAACCCCGTGCTGACCTGCTCCGGTTTCTGCAATAACGCGTCGCTTGCCCATCCGCTTAACCAATAGTCCCTGCCCCATGACGTTATTGGCCTTATGCGCACCGGTCTGGTTGAGATCTTCCCGTTTGATAAAGATCTGCGCACCGCCAATTTCACGAGTTAGGTTTTCCAGGTATGTAATGGGCGTTGGACGGCATGAATAGGACTGCATAACCTGCAAAAATTCGGGCCAAAAAGACTCATCGGCTCGCGCTTCATCAAATACTTCGATAAGCTCATCAAGCGTCGAGCGTAGAATCTCTGGCACAAACGCACCGCCAAAAGAGCCGAAGTATCCCGGACGCTCAGGGGCGAATATTTCGTCGGTCAGCGCGCCCATCAATCGACCAGTTTAGCGCGACGTAGCGCATCAGTTAGCGCATTTCCCGTGGGCTCTTCCACCTGTTCTCGCTTCATTCGTTCCTGAAAGTCTCGCAGGTTGGCGGCCGATTCCATCGATTCTACCTGCCGAATCGAAAGACGCAGACGCTGACGACGCATATCGGCTTCAAGCACCACAATCCGCACCTCTTCACCCAGAGAAAGCACTTCGCGCGGGTGCGCAATGCGGCGATCGGCAATTTCAGAAACATGCACCATGCCTCGAACCCCTTCGGCCAACTCTACAAACGCGCCGTAGTCTTCTAGGCTATCGACCTTGCCCGTAGCAACGGTACCAGCGGGAAACTGCTCGCGCACGGCGTCCCAAGGATTTTTCTCGAGTGCTTTTATCGAAAGAGAGATCCGCTCTTTACGGCGATTCCCCAACCCCTTTGTATCCAATACCACCACTTCAATCTCTTGTCCCTCTTGCAGAGCATCGCTCGGCTGATTGACGCGCTGATGGCTAATTTCGGAGACGTGCACCAGGCCTTCTACTCCTGCTCCCAGCGCGACAAAGGCGCCAAAATCCTGCAGGCGCGTCACCGTGCCCTGCAGCTTCGCACCTTTTTTTAATGTAGCTCGGACCGCCTCGGCTTCTTTGTTCTGTTCGGCTTCGAGCAGAGCCCGACGCGATACGACGATATCGCGTCCCTGATGGCGGAACTCGATGATCTTGAAGCTAAACGTCTTGCCTCGGTATTCCTCGGCGCTTTCGACATAGGATGTATCAATATGCGAGATGGGACAGAAACCGCGCACGCCGCCCTGAAAAATAACGCCCATCCCCCACTTGTTTACCGCGTCAACTTGACCTTCTACCGGCATACCGGACTTGAATGCCTGGTAGAGTGCATCGGTATTACCGTCTGTGCGGCTCACGCTGCGCGTCAACTGCACTTCATCCCCGACGCTGGCGGCAAAAGCTTCGATTTGGTCTCCCACTGCAAATAGCGCCTCGCCGTCTTTACCGAGCAGTTCACTTGCGCGAATGATAGCTTCGCCGCGTCCACCGTAGTCTATAAAGGCCGTCTCACCGTCAATCTTGGCAATCACACCGCTCACCTTATCTCCGACTTTGACCTCCCCTTTAGCATCTGATTCACTCTCGGCTAGCATCTGGGCAAAGTCGCCCTCCCCAGCCTCCGGGGAGGCAGCCTCTTCCTCGGGCTCAACAGCAGCGACCTCTACGGGCGCGGCCTCTTCCTCGGCGGCGCCGTCCCCATTTTTCTCCGTCACCGTTTCAGACCCTCCTGCTACAGCCTCTGCCTCTTCCTGTGGCGCTTGGGCCATATCGGTAGCCTCTTCTTGAACATCTCCCTCTTGAGCCTGAGGATCCTCTGCCATTACAACACTCCTTTAGGAACTGAGCGAAGCCCCTCATGAGAGACCGCGCGTCTAATTGTTGATTCCATCCCTAGGGTAAGAGTATAACCTTACCCGTTGTTTTACGACCCTGTATTGCGCGATGGGCCTCAACGGCGTCGGACAGCGAGAAGCGATGACCAATACGCAGGTCAAGCGCTCCCTGTGCCATCCAATTAAATACGTCCCCGGCGCGCTCTAAGAGAGCTTCTCGGGTCTGCGTGTAGTGAGCAGACGTCGGCCGGGTTAGAAAGAGCGAACCTTTGGTATTGAGAATACCGGGATCAACCGGCGGGACGGGACCGCTCGACTGGCCAAAAAGAACCATGTAGCCGAGCGGACGCAGCACATCCAACCCTCGATCAAAGGTGGTTTTCCCCACGGAGTCGTAAACGACATCTACGCCTCTACCGTCGGTCATGCGCATTACCTCGTCGGCAAAATCGACTTCCGTATACTGGATTACCTCGTCGGCCCCCGCTCCGCGCGCGAGGGCTTCCTTTTCAGCCGTGGATACCGTAGTCAGAACCCGCGCGCCGCACATCTTGGCCATCTGAATAAGCAGAAGACCCACCCCCCCAGCACCAGCGTGAATCAGGGCCGTATCCGTATCCTTGAGCGGGTACGAACCGTGTGCCAAGTAGTGCGCGGTAATTCCCTGTATCATCGCCGCAGCACCAACTTCACACGATACTCCCTCTGGCAGTGCGACCACGCGATCTGCCGGCACAGCGGCCAGTTCGGCATATGAGCCCATTGGACCGGCATAGGCGACCTTATCACCGACGGCAACGCCGTCTGCTCCTTCGCCTAGCGCCACAACTTCCCCGGCACCCTCCACCCCCAGAATGCTGGGAAGGGGGACGGGGTACAGTCCCTCCCTGTGGTAGGTGTCTATGTAGTTCAGTCCTACTGCTTCGAGGCGAATTAGCACTTCGCCAGAGGCCGCTACAGGATCATCTACTTCTTCCCAATTTAGAACCTCAGGCCCACCGTTGGCATGAAAGCGCACCGCTCTCATAAAACCTCCCTACAATCTCTTGAAAAGGCATCCGATTTACGCCCTAATAAATTAGGCATTGCCCTGCACAAAAACAAATAAGGGTTTCCCCCAAAAGATCTTTTTTCACCCCTACCAGCGTTCCGATCTCCCCCTGTCCTACTCGGCCTCGTAGACGGGCTCTCCACGATGGAGCCTCAGCGCAATACGCAGCGTCTGCAAGAGCTGACGCTGGGTGGGTGCATGGGCGGCCAGATAGCGAGCAGCCGCCACGGCGATAACGCGTCGCTCCTCTTCATCGCGCGGCTCTTCGCACTGGCGCAGGGCCGCTTCTAGCATTTGGAAACTGTGAAATTCACCATCTTCGCGGACGAGCGATTCCGTGAGGGTTTCGAATAGGGACCGCCAATCGCCTCCCGCCGCTAGGTAAGCGTAAACGCGCCGCCCAGCCTCGTCGACTTGCTGCTGATTGTTCAGCAGCTGCAGGTAGTCATCTCGGAAACGTCCTTCCACGGGCTCAGCTCCCCCGCGCGGCAAACGAGCAGGAGGAATATTGAGAAAGCGGTCTAAATAAACGCGCACAGCACCGTGAAATATTCCGCGAACAACCTCTTCGGACCGCGTCCTTTTCAGCAGCTGATGTAGCGCGTTGGCATAGGTAAAGGTGTGCAGGACGGCAACCCAGTCGGCAAACTCGTTTTGCACGTGAAAGCGAGCCACGCGCAGAGCCGCCGCATAGCAAACAACGCCCGCCAGCTGAACCGGCTGCGCTCCGTCCCTCAGCGCTTGGCAGAGGGCTTCTATAGCAGCATGGGGGTCGTCTGCGAGCAGAATTTCACTTAAGCCTGACGGGCACTCCCATTCTTTTCCGCGCCCTTTGTCCAAGCATTCCGACAGGTTCGAAAACACTTCCTCTGACAGAGCCACCAAATCAATCGGGTTCCGCCAGGCATTCTGTTCTTCGCTGCGCTGAGCCTGACACAGTTGGCGAACAAGAGAAGGGAGCACCTCTCCTGCGTATTCCCAACCGATGCGGTCGAGCAGTTCGAACGCCTTGTTTATAAAATCAACGATGTGTCCCCCATCCAAGTAGAAATGATCGGTCGCCGCCAAGAGCATCATATCGGCGAGCGCACTCGGCTCGGCCCCTCTCCCTATGGCCGTTAGCAGGCAGCGCTCCGCGCCATCGACACTGCGCACGGCAACCATATCCCGAAACCACTTGCTCAAATTACTCCATTCAACTTCGCCGCTGCCCAGCGGCTGCAGTGGGAATTTTGGCGGCTGACCGGCGCTGTCGCTGGCAACGTGCACCAATCCGTGATACAGTGGAGCAATTCGCCCATCGGCCTGCAAGTGATCGCACACGTTGGCCATAGCCGTAAGTATGGTCAGCCCTGGCCCCCAGCCGCTCCGACGGTGAGCAAGCCCAAACAACCCTCCTTGGCGCACTATATCTCCGTGCTCTTCTCCCGACTTTACCAGCGCAACAACGGCTTTCGCCACAACGAGACGGATATTTTGCTGCATTCCTTCAAGCAAGCGCCTGCGCCCCGCCTCGATCGGGTCCTCCCCAGAGCGATCCGTCGAGACGTAGACTTCACCCTCTTCTTGTCTAACAGGGTACGAGGCGACATCATCGGCGAAGAGATCGAACGTGCAGCCACTCCGAGCATCAAAACGGGCGTGGTGCCAATGGCAGGTAAGCACGCCGTGATCGATGGTTCCCCGATGGAGGGGGAAACCCATATGGGGACACCGGTTGTCCACGGCATAGAGAGCTCCCTCATCATAAAAAACGGCGATGGGCACCGGCCCCTCGACTACGAGGCATCGCTTGTCGCGTAAAAGGCCGATAGAACCGACGTGTATTTCACCCTTTCTGTCTGTCATAGCAACACTCTCTCCGTTTTTTTGGTGCCTTACGTAGATATTGCCCATCCTACAATCTAATGTATTACGACGCCATCCTGTTGGCTAAACTCCGATTCGTATGTTTCTTATCAGACCAATCGTAATCGCTTCACATATCGGGAGTTTGTCGAAATGAAAGTAGCCAAGTTCGGCGGTACATCGCTGGCCTCGGCCGAGCAAATAAAAAAAATATGTGCAATCATTACCGATGATCCTCAGCGACGACTCGTCGTCGTTTCTGCCCCTGGGAAACGCAGCGCAGACGACACCAAGGTAACGGACTTGCTCATAGAAACCGCACGTGTTCGCCTTACGGGCCAAGACGGCACTGCCGAGATTGAGCGCGTCATTGAACGCTATCGAAGTATCGCCGAAGCGCTCGACCTACCCAATGATTCGTTAGAACCCATCCGGCAAGACTTTTTGCGCCGGCTGCATTTAGACACTGCCGACGAAGGCCTATACATGGACACCATGAAGGCCGGCGGCGAAGACAACAGTGCGCGCCTAGTCGCAGGTTATCTCCGCAGCACGGGCGTAGAGGCCCACTACGTCGACCCCGGAGAGGGTGGCATGATCCTCTCGGACGAACCTGGTAATGCCCGCGTTCTCAAGCAGTCATACGGCAAGCTCCGCGCCCTTAGGGAGCGCCCCGGCATTACCGTATTCCCCGGTTTTTTTGGTTACTCCGAGCGAGGTCAGGTCGTCACCTTCCCCCGCGGAGGATCCGATATCACGGGCGCCATCCTAGCGGCTGCCGTCGACGCAGAACACTATGAAAACTTTACCGACGTCGACTCCGTTTTTGTTGCAAATCCCACGCTGGTGGAACGCCCTGTGGCGGTCGAAAAAATCACGTATCGAGAGATGCGCGAACTCTCTTACGCCGGGTTTTCCGTATTTCACGACGAGGCATTAGAGCCTGTTTTCCACGCCGGCATTCCCGTAGTAGTAAAAAACACCAACAACCCCTCCGCCGCCGGAACGGAGATTGTTCCCGAGCGCCCCGTCGGGACATTCCCCGTTGTTGGCATCGCGGCGACCGACGGCTTTTGCAGCGTCTACATCAGTAAATATCTCATGAATCGCGAGGTTGGCTTTGGACGCAGCCTGCTGCAAATTTTCGAAGACGAGGGCATCTCCTTTGAGCACACCCCTTCGGGAATCGATAATATGTCGGTCATCGTCCGCGAATCGACCTTTAACAAGGCCGCCGAGGAGCGCGTCCTGCGCCGAGTGCGCACGGAGCTAGCGGTTGATGAGGTAACGGTCGAGCGCGGACTGGCGTTGATTATGGTCGTTGGAGAGGGAATGAACCACACCATTGGCCTTGCGGGCCAGGCGTGTACGGCCTTTGCCGAAGCGGGCGTCAACCTCGAGATGATTAATCAAGGATCAAGCGAAGTCAGCATGATGTTTGGCATCAAGGCGAGCGATATTCCCGGCTCTGTTCGCGCGCTGTACAATCAGTTTTTCGGATCGTCGACCTAGCGTAGAAAAAGCGTAATCGCGCCATTCAGGGCCGCAGCGCGCGATCGACGATGCGCTTGAAATTGAGGCCGAGCACCTTTTCCTTGCTTGCCATGGGCAAGTCAGCCCACAGCACCCACCCTAGCTGCTGCCGCGGATCACGCATCGGCGCATCGGTACCAAAAAGCACGTGCTCATCGTCCGTCGCTTCAACCAAGTATTCAACGACGCGGTTGGTTACGGGCGTGAGCGTGAGTTCTGCATAGACATTGGGATGCTCCACGATGCAGGATGCGACTTCTTCGGCGAAGGTGTAAGATCCCCCAGCGTGCGCTATAATCCAGCTCATATTGGGAAAGTGCTCTGCAAGCCGACCCACTCCAGCGACCCCTCCCGTATGCGGAGCTACGTGCATCAATGCGTACAGCCGATGCGCATCGCCAAAGGCCCACCACGGCATAAAACCCACATCTTCATAAGAAAGGTTCATATGGACGTAGGGTTTAAGTCCAACAAAGCCCTGCTCTCTGTAGCGCAGCTCTATCTCAGCTCTTATATCAGAATCCTTCATATGAGTCGGATCCATGACCGCCACGCCCACGATCTCATCCCCATAGCGCTGCATAGCTCGCCAGACGACCTCATTTCCATCCTCGGCATCAGTGCATACGGGGCCGTGCCAGCTCATCATGGCGATCCGATCAATTCCACACCAGTGGTTCACTTCGACCATTCCCGCCGCATCCCCCCCCTGCATGATATAGTTCGGGCCCGCTCCCTGCTTACCTTCGGGCAATACGTGCGCATGCGCGTCAAAGACGAAGGTAGACTGTGGAATACCCCTGCGGGCCTCAGCTATACAGCGATCCTCTGACCGCCCCTCAATCGCTTCAATTAAGGGCCCCTGTCCCCCCAATAGACGACGCAAATTTCCTCCCGCTATACGCTCTTTACTCTCTGCGGAGAGCTGCGCATAGTCGATGTAGGTCCTCGCAGCTCCGGGTGATTTCTCCGTTCCTCCCGTGCCAAAAACGAGTCGTTCATCGCCAAATTCAGCCGCATAGGATTCAATCCCTCGGTTGATTTGATAGGCAGAAAATTCAATGTGGAGATTTTCGTGTAGCTGCATCAGTCGATGCACGTGGCGCTGCTGGCTCCAAACGTGATCGGTCAGGAGCACCGGCAACCGAGGATGGCGATCCAGCAGCTCGTGGAAAAAGGCAAAGGGATCCTCTCCCGCCCATCCCATGGACAACAGGGTGAGGATCTGCGCCTCTTCCAAGGCTGCAAAGGTATCCCCCATGACCGCCTCGTGCAGCGAATAATTCCCTCGGACGAGGCGCACTGCACGCACGTCGGCTGCCTCCATTGCTCCGAGCATTCCCCTCTCAGTGCTGTAGAAATCCACCGATCCAAGGGGCAGAATACACCACACAGGAAAGAGTCGATCGGGCGCTTTTTCTATCTCTTGTGCCAGTCGATTATTGCCGTACATCGGATCAAAGGAATGGGCTAGAGCGTGACTGATTAGCGCACCGGAGAGTTCGGCCAGCTGCATATCTTCGAGCAAGTGTTCGGTTGACCAGCGCGTGCGCTTGTGTTTTTGGGGTCGTTGGCCAATACAGACATGTGCATCAAAATACAGCATCATATACCTCTCTCTCTGAACGATTTAACGCAGAACCCGCCAAACTCGATCCATTCGCGCGGCATACGGGCTTTGCCCAGATTCAACCGACCTACTCACGAGTAGCAGAAGCATCGGTGCGCACCTGCCCCCAGGCCGCCACTCCGTAGCACAGGGCACCGCTGAGAAAAATCCACCCCGTCGGCAATTCCAGCTGGGGCATCATCCAACCTACGATCGGCCCCAAGCAAGCGCCGAGGTCTACCGCCGTTACATAGGATGCAACCGCTCGAGAACCGCGCATACCTGCTTCAGCTACCAGCGCCACATTTGAGCCCGTCGCGCAAATAAAAAACAGCAGCACGCAGCCAATGCGCACAGAGAGCATACCCTCAATCGCTGCAAACGCTAAGGCCAGCGTTCCGATCGCCAGAAATATCAATCCTCCAACCCGTCGTCCCCACCGGTCGGTCAATCCACCCAAGAGCGGAGCGAAGAGATCTGAAATCCAGCGCATCGACATGAGGGCCCCGGTCAGCGTAGCAACGCCAATTGCAACTCCCCCCAATACGACTCCGCTACCCAACGACTCGCGGAGTACGAGCCCTAGCGTGGAGAGGATGGCGCCCTGCCCGACAAAGCCAACGGCAAAACCGCCCAATAAGATCCGAAAAGGGGCCGGGGCCGGGACGTCTTGCCTCTGAGGGGCCGCACGGACTTCATCTTCTTTGCTCCGGGCCATTCCCCCGAGCGGGAGGGATAGAAAAGAAACTCCAGAAAGCAGCCACAAGACACCGGAAAAACCCAGAATATCGTGGCCCAACGCTCCCAAAAAATTGCCGGATACCGAACCTAAGCGCGATAGGCCACTGTAAAAACCCATAGCCCGTCCAACGTGCTCCTCCTCCGTGCTTTCGGATACAGTCGTCAGGCCAATCTGGCGAATAAATGTCCAACAGATACCCCAGAGAACGCGGGCCAAGAGCAAAAATACAAAAGAGGTTACCAGGGCGTAGGCCGCCGTCAGAAGCGCCCCGGTAAAGAGGGAAACCATAAAGAGCAAACGGGGTGAGTACGTACGCGAAATGCGCTCGCTCCAGTGGTTTATAAAAACCCGCACGAGCCGATTGGCCGAAAGCAAAATACCGACGTGCCAAGGCATCAATCCCAGCTCCAAATAGTAGGTCGGCAAGACGGCATACAGGGTCTGATCACCCAGCAGGGAAAACGCCGTCGCGCCGCCCACCCAAACTACTTTCTTTCTTCCCCTCACGCCTCGATCTCCACTTGTCTATCGGCTTCTTCTCGCGCGGCGCGCAGCAGCGGTTCGTCGCGCAAAACATCGGCTACCTTAAACTCGGGTATACCTGCCTGTCGGGTGCCAAAAAATTCTCCCGGCCCGCGAATCTCCAGATCTTTCTCTGCGATAATAAACCCATCCTGAGTTTCGACCATGGCATCGAGCCTCTCTCCAGAATCAGTCCCTTCTCCCACCCCCTGTTGGTGGCTAATCAGAATGCAAAAGGACTGTTCCCCTCCCCGCCCAACTCGCCCCCTAAGCTGATGTAGCTGAGCTAAACCGAATCGTTCCGCGTGTTCTACAATCATTACAGATGCATTGGGCACGTCGACGCCAACTTCAATCACCGTAGTGCTGACGAGGGCGTCCATGCGATGCGCTTTAAACGCCTCCATAACTTCGACCTTTTCTTCGGCACTCATTCGCCCATGTAACAAACCGACCTCAAACTCTGCAAAGGGACCGTGCGACAACTCTTGGCACGCCTCCACGGCCGAGGTCAAATCCATCTTTTCAGATTCTTCGACGAGGGGATAAACGATATACACCTGACGCCCCTGACGCATTTGATCGGCAGCAAAGTCGAAGATGGCTTCGCGTCGGTCTACCCCGCGCCGAGCCGTTCGAATGGGTTTTCGTCCGGGCGGCAGCTCGTCGATCAGCGAGACTTCCAAGTCACCATACAGAGTCTGGGCCAGGGTGCGTGGAATAGGAGTGGCCGTCATAACGAGCATATCGGGCTTCTCTCCCTTCTTGTAAAGCGCCCCCCGCTGCATGACTCCAAAGCGATGCTGCTCATCAATTACGACTAACCCCAAACGGGCAAACTCAACCTCTGTTTGAATGAGGGCGTGCGTGCCCACCGCTATGTGAGCACTTCCAGAAGAGAGCGCCTCTTGCAGCTGCCGTCGAACGCTAACCCGCTGTTTCCCCTTTAACAGGATGACCTGTAGACCAAGCGGCTGGACGAGCGACTTGATATTTAAAAAGTGCTGTTCGGCCAAGATTTCGGTCGGTGCCATAAGGGCCGCTTGGAATCCGTTTTCTACTGCCGTCAGCAAGGCACACAGGCCCACCAGCGTTTTACCCGATCCTACGTCGCCCTGTACGAGTCTATTCATCACGTGCGGCAGTCCCATGTCGGCGACGATCTCATTCACCACGCGCTCTTGCGCGGCCGTCAGTGCAAAGGGCAGTTCTCGTAGAAGCTGAGGCACGAGCTCTTGGCTCTGCGCCATGGCGATGCCCTCGGGCCGTTCGCGCCGGCGGGCTCGCAAACGGGCAAGGCGCAGCTGAAGATAAAACAGTTCGTCAAAAGCCAGCCTACGCCGCGCATTTTCCGCCTCCATAATTGAAGCTGGAAAGTGAATCGTCCGCAGCGCTTGGACCAGAGGCATCAGCTGCTGTCGAGTCCGTATCTCGGCGGGCAAGCCGTCTGCGACCTGCTCAACAAATTCGTCCAGTGCCCCGCGCATCAATCGGCGAAATCCACGGCTACGCAGGCCGCGCTCCTTCATGTCAGCGCTTGAGGTATAGAGGGGAACAACACCTCCGGTGTGAAGTAGACCTGCCTCGCCGGCGGGCGTGATAAATTCGTACTCGGGATGGACCATTTGCCGCCGCCCCTGAAACAAATCCACTTTACCACTGATAGCCAATTCATCGCCCTCGGTAAAATTTTTCTGCATATAACGACCGCCGGAAAACCAAGTGCAGCTTATATCATCGCTTTCGTCTTCGAGCACGAGGACAAAGCGCGGACGCCGGCCCGGCACAAAATTCATGCCCCGCACGCGCCCAACCAAGGTGACCTCTTCCCCTACGGGAGCACGGGCAATGGGCACAGTGCGCGTGCGGTCCAGATAGCGACGAGGCCGGTACCAAAACAGATCTGCAAGCGTAAAAATTCCCGCCTCGTTGAGTACGGCAGCTCTTTTTGCGCCGATACCGCGCACTCCGTCAATGGTCATGTCAAGAACGTCTGTAGTGCTCATACCACTTGCTAACAAGTACTGTTAAAGGATTTCCGACTTTTACCGATGGAGGAGTATAGACCTTAGCCCAAAGGATGCCGTATGCGAAACGCCCTCCACTACGCTGCCATCGAAATAGGTGATCCACTCCTCATCACGAGTTTGTCTTCGAGCACCCAGAAAATTGAACAGGTCGGCTATTTACAGCAACGCAAAGGCAGAGCGCTTTGCGTTGACGTCGACCCCAAATTCCGTCCTGCTAAAGGCACTCCTATACGCGTGAGTAGGCTAGATGGATCGTCAGCACAGCCGGCTTTTTCCAGCGAAATAATCGGCCGTAGCCGTCTGTATGGCCACATGCCCGTGCTCTTGATCCGCGATCAGCAGCAGCCGGCTCAGGCAGCCTTTCGCATACCGGCTGGCCTGCGCACTGAAATATACTGGCAGCGCAGTGACGCAGGATATTCCGCAAAAACCGCTCTACTAACCGATTTAAGCGGTGAGGGGGCACGGCTCTTCGCTCGCTCCCTACCCGATGTGGAAGAAGTCTCGATAAAGATCGCCCTACCCGATGGCTTCATAGAAGCCAGTTCAACGCGGCGCAGTCAGCACACCTCGCGTAAATTCAGCCCCGACGCGCAGTCTACCCAACTGCAGGATACGCAGAACCAAGCGCTGAGAGACTCCTTCTCTATGATCGAATGCCACCTCGTAGAAAGCAGCGTCTTTCGGCGCAATGACTTGGACATTATCCACGCTTTATCTCTTTCTTTTGTTCAGCCACACGAGGGATGTTTTCGCCTAGTTCGCTTTCTTGAGCGCCAGGCCCTACAGCGCGGTGCAGAAGCAACAAGACAGCAGGCCGCGGCCTAATCGAGTGCGGGTCCGACGAGCCTTGCCGCCTGACCGGCCCCTCTCGTTGACACGGGACCGCTGCGCCCTCTATCTTTGCGCCAAACGCACAGGCACTTTCCCGCAGTCTATAAAGAGAGACCCCTTGCCCACACACCTTTCCTTCACCCAGTATCTCTTAGGACATGCCACGTCAAAGCGACCGCCCTTTTATTGGGCCTATACCACGCTTTGGTCACACTGGATTGTAGCGGGCGCGCTTACCACTCTTTCCATTGAGCGGGATATACTCTCGGTGCTGTCTTCCCTCGCCCTGGCATCGCTCTCCCTTGGGTTGGTCGTTTACGGCCTAGTTGCGCGGCAATTTATGCTGGTTATCAACGCTTTTTGCTATGCATCTATCTTGTGGTATTTAACGCAGCAAAGTCCTGCCGCCTTGGGTCTATTTATCTTTTCTGCAATCACGGGACTGACTTCGTGTCACGCTCTAATCAGCAGAGAATACGCCCAGTATAAACGCGAAGTGGGCGTTCATCATGCAGGTTCAAAGGCACTTTGGACAACGGGCATAACGAGCACCGCAATCGTTCTGCTATTCGCCTTGGCGATGGGCGTACTCTACTAATGTTCAGCGAATCTTTATTGTTGCTAACCCAAAAAGCGCTAAAATCCCCGCCACGATCCAGAAGCGGATAACAATTTTGGTGTCGGCTAGACCCCGTTGTTGAAAATGGTGGTGAATAGGCGCCCGAGCAAAGAAACGACGCCCCAACCATTTAACACCGATCTTGTCCTGTATGATGACGGATAGGGCCTCTGCAACAAAGATTCCCCCCACAATCAGAAATAGAAATTCCTGCTTCACCAATACGGCAACGGTGCCTAGCAGCCCCCCCAAGGCCATGGATCCCGTATCCCCCATGATAACGTTAGCCGGATAGGAATTAAACCATAAAAAGCCCAGACACGCTCCAAAAACAATCGAGCAGATAATAGCAACTTCACCGACGCCGGGCATAAAGGGAAATATGAGAAACTCAGCAAAGCGCGCGTGGCTGGAGATGTAAGCAAACACGCCAAAGACGGCGATCACAAAGGCCGTCGGCACGACGGCGAGCCCATCGACTCCGTCGGCGATATTCACCGAGTTTGAGATAGCGGTGATCGTGAAAACGATAAAGGGTATGTAGAGCAGTGACAGATCGAAAAGTGGGTATTTTAGAAAGGGCACGTAGAGCTGCGTAGCCACATCCGTTGGCAGCGGCGTCAGGTCGGCAGTGACGTAAACGATGCCGAATACCGTGCAGTAGGCTCCCTGCAACGCCAACTTTGCCACTTCGGACAAACCGTGGTCGCTATCCCTATGGCGCACTTTTAAAAAATCGTCGATCCACCCCAATCCGGCAAAAAAGAGAACGCCCCCTAAGCAGAGCAGAACAAACCCCGTATGCACTTTGCACCACAGTACAATGCTCAGCAAAATAGCTGCGACTAATAAGGGCCCCCCATAGGTCTTAGAGGGATTGCCAACGGAAGAAAAGTTGAGATAATTGCGCGGCATATCGCGGTGGCCCAAGCGATAAAAATAGAGGATGATGCGGTTGCCGAAGAGAATGGTAAAAAGCAGTGATGTTAGAGCGCCACACAGAGCGCGAAAGCTGATTGAATCTACTAGACGCATGAAAGACAGCGAGGCGTCAAGATCTTGTAAATACTCACCCAAATAATAAATCATACGATCGTCGTACCTCGACTGGGAGACTCGCCTTCAGCTTCAATCTGCCGAGCGAGTGCAGAAAGCGATTCGTTGAGGTCAAAAGTCGGCTTAAAATGGGGTGAAGAAGTCAAAATATGCTCAATCTCATGTGCGACTTCATCCGGAGCCAACACACCGCGTTCAATACCCTTAGCCAATGCCGATACCACCCCCTGGCGAAACTGCCAGTTTACATGCTGGTAGAATGGCTTCATATAGGAGAGAAAGTGGCTGCTGGTAGCCACCTTACCAAGGGTTCCCAACGCCTCGACCACTACGGCGGGCGAGGCATCATCGAGCGCCTCAATGAGCGCTTGTTCGGTAGCTGTATTACAATCTTCGGACTGTCCCAACATCCGTGCGGCCGCCGCGCGCACCTCGAAATACGGATCCTCTACGAGAGCCCGTTGCAGCACATCTCGCGTCCGATTATCCGCCACTCCCAGCAACTGAACACCCCATTCTATGGCGTTCCGACGGAGAATGCCCCCATGGTAGTAATCGCCTCCCATCAGCCGTGGCAGTGCGGCAACGGGCGTGCGGTCTGAAAGAAGATCTATGAGTAGATCTCGCTGGGCCTGATAGTCAAGCAACCCGACCAATTTAATCCCTACGTTGCGGCGTCCGAGCGGAATCTCACACCAACCACGCGAGACGAGTAACCGATCGGCCTGATAGCGCATGTAGGCCAGATCCCGCTCTGGCAGCGCCCCTATCCCCCCCGCTTTATCCACGCAGGCACGCACCCAGCGCAGGAGTGCGTTGGCCTCTGTAGGCGGACCTCCCTGGCGCAGCGGAAACTCCAGATTGGGCGAAGAGCCGCGGCGCTCAGCGGCAATCTGATCAATTTCTTCGACAATCAGGGAGAGGCTGTTGCGGCGTGGAACTGCGGCAGCGGCGCTTGCCATGCCCCTCAAGCTAACTTCGTCTCCCAAGAGCGCCAAGATGCGTTCTGCCAAGGCGCTGCCATCCAACGCACTTTCGATCTGGCCACCCTTCCAGCGAGCGCGCTGATACAAGACCTCTGCGGCACCCACCTTTTCCATCTCGCGGGCATTGGCCGCCTGGTGATCCTCGGCGGCCGTGGGCAACGGAACAATAAGAGCCGGTCTACCGACGATGCCAAGTTCCGTAAGCGTGCCGGCTCCCCCTCGGCACAGGACCAAATCAGCAGCGGCGAGGGCCTGGTGGATGTTGTCCATATACTCAACCGGACGATACCAGCGATCTACGTTGGGTATACCCAGCGCCTCCACGGCAGCACGCGTATCGGCTACGGCATCATACGCGCTGCTCTGATGCTTTCCCGTGATGTGAACAACGCATAAATCCCCGCGCTCTTGCAGGTAGGGCAAGGCTTGAACCAACGCTTCATTCAGAACGCGAGCGCCTCCCGATCCGCCAAAAACCAGCAGCACCTTCCGGTCTGGATCCACATTGAGCGCGCGACGCGCTTCGGCACGGTCTGCTTCGAGAAACTCGCGCCTGACGGGATAGCCAACCACAGAGACGCGCTTCATATCAAACCAGCGAGCAGCCTCTTCGAAAGCAATACCGATGCGGTGGGCCAGACGGCCAACAACCTGATTGAGCATACCCGGATGAGCGTTGGGCTCGTAGAGGAATACGCGAGCTCTTGATAAACCAATTTTCTGCAGTAAGCCGTGTGCAAAGAGAATGGGAGCACTCACGTAGCCTCCCGTGCCAATAATGACGTCGGGACGGAAGCGGAGCAATAGAAGGCTACTCTGCAAAACGCCCCATATGAGCACCAAGCCAAAGGCCAGCAAGGGCCACGGCGAACGGGAGCGAGGAAAGGGCCGAGAGCGCACAAAACGAATGGGATAGCCGCGATTGGGTACGACCCATGACTCGAGTTTATCGGATCGGCCCACGTAGAGAAACTGAGCCTCGGCCTGCCGCCGCCCGAGTTCGTCGGCAATGGCGAGTGCGGGATAGACATGCCCCCCGGTACCGCCCCCTGTCAGTAGGTATTTCATCGTCTCAGCGCTTTACAACTGACGTATGATAAGAGGAAAATCGAGGCCATTCTAAGGCTTAAAAAGGCCCATTCCAAAAAGTTAAAAACAAACGTAAGCAAATATATATACAAAAGTTATGGGTGTCTAACGACAATAGTAACGCGCTTGACAGACCGTCGGTATAATCCTTTTTTGCCCCATACACCAGTCAACTGAAACGAGTATGCCATGAGCCATCAATCAACTCCGCTTACAGAGGATCAAGTAACGTCTTTCCACAACGAGGGTTATCTGGTTGTGGAGGACCTACTAACCCCAGAGGAAGTCACGTCCTTTGTCGAATACGAGGCACAGGGAGATCAACCTGGACCGCGCGGCCTGCAAAATCACAAAATCGATGCGCAGTGGGCTCATCTAGCTCATCACCCCAAGGTCGCCGGCGTCGTGCGACAGCTCTGCGGACCGACACCCCGCATAGTGCAGACCATGTATATGGACAAAGCACCTTCGGGCGGGACGGGCGTGGCCCTTCATCAGGACACCCACTACATCCGCAACGAGCCCAACACGCTGATGGCCTGTTGGATAGCCCTAAGCGATACAGACGAAGAGAATGGAGGCCTTTGCGTCGTGCCAGGGAGCAATAGCAAAGGCCTATTTGAATTTCAACGCGTGCGCGATACAGAAGAACATACCTCTTGGGAACAGGTCTACCCCATGAGAGACCGGAGCGGACACTCTTGGGATGAGACCATGCATTCGTTTGACATTACCGGTCTCGATAAAGAGGATATCGTGCGACTGAGCGTTCCGAGTGGGGCGGGCGTTTTTTTCACGGGCATGACGATACACGGCTCGTTTGCCAACCGTTCATCCAACCGGCCGAGACGCGCTTTTGCAACGCACTTTATTGAAGAGAGCACTTGGATCTACCGGCAGGACCTGCAGGATACGACCCCGCTGCGCTAGCTGGATAGGGAGAAGAGACCAGCATACGGCCGAGCACCGGAAAATACGCCTCCTCCACCTGCAAAAAAGCGCTCGTCAAGGAAAAACGCCCCCCCGCGAGGCTGGAGCCATGAGGCCCCAGCACAGGGGTGCGCATCGAGCATGCGCTGCCAGGCCGAACCGTAGTTTTCTGCGCCATTGGTCTCCATCAGCCCCCCCCGAACACCCGATAGCTTTGGCAACCGTGCCGCGATATTGCGGTTCCAATCAACGAGCAAAGGCACGCAGGCGTTGTCTGCGACAAAACAATCTAACCCACTGTCGACTGCCGCCTCGACTAAATCGAACGCCAAAGAGAGCGTTTTACCGGCCGCCTTGACCGCCATGGCCTCGTAGCCGACCTCGGCTCTTCGATAGACGTCTTCTACGCAGTGCACGCTCTCATCGGCGGCCAGCGGCACGCCGATTCCCCCAAGCATACCGACCCCTTCTGCGCCCGTCTCATCAAACGGTTCCTCAAAGAGCAAAACGCGTTCGCGTGCACCGCTTTGCTCAAGCGCATCTATCAACGACCGCAGATGATCGGCGCTGGGATACCGACCGTTGGCATCCAGATAATAGAGCACGCGCCCCGTTGGACTGCGCGACGCGCTGCGATCTCCGACGAGTTGGTGTATATGATCCATGCGAGCGATATCTCGAGCGAGCATTTCCGCATCATCGCCGGGATGGCCCACCTTTACCTTTAGGACGTAGGCCCCCTCGTTGACCAGATTCTCAACCTCCTTATCAGGCAGGGAATAGCCAACAGCTGGCACCGCTTCAACGCAGCTATGACGCTCGGGAAAAAGAGGGCGATAGCGCGATGGGATCAGTTCATCAAATCCGTCAATCCCCTCTTCTTGCGCCCACAGCATCCAAGCGGCATTGTCCAAAGCTACCAGCGCATTGAGTGCAAAAGTAGGGCGCAAGTCGGACTGTCTTGTCACCGCACGTCCATACGCATACACCTGAGGCATGATGTCGTAAAACATAGCCTGAGGCGATGTAAACGAACGCCCCCGCACCAGCCCCAGACCGCGCTCTAGTAGGGTCATCATAAGTGCATTGCCCCCCACTTCTCCGTGGTTGGCGAAAACGCGCGCATCCGACCAGAGAACGGCCAGCCCGCCCATTCCGTAGACCCACGGTCCATCTTCGCTGCGCAGACGCACGACGAGGTTCCACTTTTCTCGGAAGGACGCCCCCTTAAAAGCAAAAGGCTGCGCAAAGGGTTCGCGCTGAAGTTCAAACTCGGCTTCTTTGATATACACAGGGCGCTCCCCTTAAAATTGTTCTGGGGATGGGTCGATCGACTCGAGCATGCGCAGGCACTCCAAAACGGCTCTACCGCTGTGATAGGGCGTCTTCCACCGGCCCGCTTTGGCTCCGGACGACGTTCCATCGGGTGTTATTTGAGCGTGCCAATCCCCGTTGTCCCAATCGACTTGATGGACCTCGACCCACTCATACGTCTCGATAAAGGCAGACCAATAGGCCTCATTACCCGTCATCTGATAGAGGGATAATAAGGCTACGAGTCCCTCCGCCTGAACCCACCATATTTTATCCAGATCATCGGCCGGCTGCCCAAGGGGGCCGCTTTCGTAAAATCCTCCCTTTTCGCGATCGAAACCGTAGCGCAGTGCGTTGTCTACCAGCTGTTTATACAGATCAACTAAGGGCCCATTGGGCACGCCCACAGCCCGGCTAGCGGCAGCCAAGAGCCACGCGTTTTCCACGTCATGCCCGTAGGAGACGCGATCGTGAGGAGCATCGAGAAGAGGCGTCCAGTCACGCGCATAGCGATCAGTGCACGCCCCAACGTCTTTCCGAACCACCGCACTGCTCTGTATGAACATCAGTTCAAGAAGCCGTTCGCGCGCCAATTCGTCGCCCGTCATTTCCCAGAAGGTCGTCAGCGCTTCTAAGAGGTGCAGATGGGTATTCATCAGCTTGCCGTCTGGCTCTGTGCCCATATAGTGTCCGGTCTCAGGCCCCTGCTCCCAGTCTCTTCGGAACCACTCTACGTATCCGCCGTAGGTCGCGTCATGTGCCTTTTCTTCCAGCAGGTAAAACAGCTCTTCAGCCAGACCGATAGCCTCCCCTTCCCCACTGGCCCTCACATATTCTGAGAGTGCATAGAGGGCGAAGGATTGAGCATATAGATGCTTGTGGGGACGCGTCGCTACCGTTCCGTCCGAATTAACCGCCCAGAAATAACCGCCAAAGACCTCGTCTCTTAGGGTCTGTTGCAAGAAAACGTACCCGTGCCTAGCCGCACGGAGATGGGCATCTGTTCCATATCCAGAATTGTAAAGCCGCGCATAAAACCACAGCGTGCGCGCCTGATCGATAAGCCCCTTATCGGCAGCGCCGAGCCACGTCCCATTGGCATCGTGGTTTAACCGATAGCCCCCGCTCGTCAGGTCTACACTCTGCGGATACCAAAATGGAATTATATTTTCGCGCAGCATGCGCTCCAACCCCAGCCTTACCCGTTCGACCTCTGCTGCATTCGGCCGCGCAGCGGCCGGAGCAGCACTCAGCACGATCCCCCACAACAGCAGGTGCAAAAGGCCTCTCATTTCACTGTCTCCCTGTGCGGATTTACTGCCAATGTACAACGACAGTCCGCCCGGTCAAGCATTGACACGAGGTCGAGTAGAGCTTTAAATGACGAGCTCCTATGGGGTTGCGCTCCCTTTTACGCTGAGGAAATATGCGAGTTGCTCTTGCAGGATTACGTTACGGCTACATCGGCAGCATGCTCTCATCGACTCGGAACGCGTCCGACGTTGAGTATGACGGCCTTGTTGCGCTGCGCACTCTGTTCAAGAGTGCATTCGCGCCGGTGAGCACGGCCAATCACCCCTCATCAGTGCATGCGCCGTGATAGCCGTTTCTCCAATCTCTCGCGCACGGCAGTCCCATCCAGTCCGGTGGCCCTTAGATCCCAATAGAAAGCCCTTTCTGAGACTAGAAGGCGACAATCCACAATGATGGGTATCAATCGAAAAGTATGGGCTTGGGCCCTCTACGACTGGGCGAACTCGGCCTTCGCCGTAATCGTTATGGCCGGATTCTTCCCGGTATTCTTTAAAGATTACTGGTCGGGAGACGTTGAGGATACAGTGAGCACGTTTCGCCTCGGGATGGCCAACTCCCTGAGTGGCCTGGTCGTAGTTCTCCTAGCCCCCCTCCTGGGGGCCATCGCAGACCAGGGCGGCACGCGTCGGCGTTTTCTCCTGCTCTTTGCCGTTATGGGTTCGGCGATGACGGCCTGTTTGCACCTTGTCCAACAGGGCGCATGGGAGCTAGCCATCTTTGTCTATGCGGCGGCTACGCTCAGCTTTTCCATGGCCAACACGTTTTACGATTCGCTCCTGAGTGACGTTGCCCCCCCCGAACGGGCGGACGCTATTTCAAGTCTGGGGTACGGTCTGGGCTACCTGGGTGGAGGACTCATCTTTGCCCTCCATCTCTATGCTGTGATCCACCCCGACACCTTCGGGCTTGCCGATGCATCTGAGGCCGTGCGCTGGTCGTTTATCAGCGTCGGCATATGGTGGATTGCATTCTCCATACCCATTCTTCTCTTTGTCAGGGAGGACAAACCTGCGACCTCCCCACGCGGATGGAACGCCGTTACCGGCGGCTATCGACGGCTCAGAGAGACCATTGCCCAAATACGCCAGCTCCCCCAGACGGTTTATTTTCTCGTTGCCTATTGGCTGTATATCGACGGTCTCGATACGATTGTCCGCATGGCAGTTGACTACGGCTTGTCTCTGGGATTCGGCCATGAAAGCCTGCTCACTGCACTTCTGATCACTCAGTTTGTGGGCTTTCCCTTCGCCATCGCATTTAGCAAGATGAGCGAAAAGATAGGATCGCGGAACAGCCTATTTGTAGGTATTGGCGTCTATGCCCTAGCTACAATTTGGGGCTATTTTCTGTCAGAAGTGTGGGAGTTTTACGGCCTGGCAATTCTCGTGGGATTCGTACAGGGCGGCGTGCAGGCCATCAGTCGGTCGCTCTATATCCGTCTGATCCCACACGAAAAGAGAGCGGAATTCTTTGGCTTCTACAACATGCTCGGAAAGTTTGCGACCCTATTTGGTCCCCTGCTCATGGGCTGGACAAGTATGCTATTCGGATCCACCCGTATCTCCATCTTATCCATTCTATTGCTCTTTTTAGGAGGAGCATACTTTCTAGCAAAAGTCGACATCAAGGAGGGCGAGCGGGCCGCGGCCGCGTTTAGCTCCGATTTAACCGGGACAAAATCCTAGCGCCGTTAGGGCATAAACCCGCGCCACCCTGAGCAGTTCGTCTACGGGGACGCGCTCCTGCGTGGTATGCGCTCCGAGCGCTGCCGGTCCGTGCGTCAGCGCCGTTATCCCGGCGCGCGCAATAAACTGATTTCCGTCGTCTACAAAGGGCTTAACTCCCAGGGGCAATGGCTTACCTGCGACAGAACTGTGGGCTTTTTGCAAAGCCGTAACCAGAGGATCGGCTTCATCAATCTGAAATGCATCGCCGGTCACTTCCCAATCGGCGAGCCCAATTCGAGTGCCGCTCCTCTCCTCGAGATCGGACAGCAGCGCATCAAATTCGGCGCGCACGGCGTCAACTGTGCCCGGACGCACCCAGCGACGCGTTCCCTCTACGCGACAGGCAGTAGGGGACTGATTGAATATTTCCCCGCTCTCAATCCGACCGACAAAAGCCGATTCACATCCAACGCGTTCGGCACATATCGTTGAAACCCGTTTGTTTAACGCGCGTATTTCCATAACAAATTCGGCCCCCGTACCCAGCACGTCTGGCAGGTCTGGCTGGCGCAACACTTCGTGTACTGGTTCTCCATCGCGCTCTATATCCACGGAAAATATCGCCTGTCCGCGCCCGCCTAAGGGCAGCAGATGGGCGAGGTATTCTGGCAACAATACGCCGTCCCCCACGTACCCGTCTCGGATCAGTGCAAGCAGCTGTCGTCGATCTCCCCAGGGCCCTTCATGATGGTCGTGTGCGGTGAGTAAGATCCCCCCAGCGGCCAACGCACCGCTATCCCTCAAAGCGCGCAGCGCCTCTACCGCGGCAGCCAAACCGCCCTTCATATCGGATGCCCCCGATCCACAAAGATGGTCATCGACCACCCGAGGGGGATCAAAGGGCAAATGCACTGTGTCGAGGTGGCCGTTAAACTGCAGCACGCGGCCCCCTTCGCCTCCCCGATAGCGGACCGCTACGGCCGGAGCTTGGGGCCAGTCCGCAACCGGGCGCTCTACCTCAAATCCATCGGCAGCTAAAATAGCTGCCAGGCAATCGGCGGCCGCTCCGGCATCACGGGTTGGGCTTGGCACTGCGACAAGTGCTGTGGCCGTATCCAGCAGTCGCTGGGGATCGATGTGTGCGAGTATATCAGAAGTATCAATGTCCACGTGAGCAGCTCCTCGGTTAAAGTGCTTTCTACGTTCTTCCTACCTGCCCGACCGGATAGGCATCAGGCGCCCTGCCACGGCAAGCGACTAGAGCGCGACTTCACCGTCGAGCAGCCCCAATGGAAGCGCCTCCGGCCGCGCACAGGTGCTTTCGATCTCCAGCTTCTTTCCCGCATCGGCCGCATCGTGAAACGCATGCATTAAGTCTAGCACGTGGTAGGTGAGTTCTCCTCCGGCCCGATGGGATCGCCCGGTGCGCAGCGCATTGGCCATATCCGCAACGCCCAGACTTCGCGCGTTCTCGACATAGCCATGCGAGAGAGGTACCTCTTTCCACTCATCGCGTCCCCGCTTGTACTTGACCGTTCCTCCAAAACCGTTGGGATCGGGCACGCTGAGCGACCCCTCAGTTCCATATACTTCAATCCGCGGCAGCTCAGCACCCCACACGTCAAAGCTCGTGGTGATCTGACCAACTGCCCCACTGGCAAATTCCATAATACCGACAATGTGCGTAGCCGTTTCCACCGGAATGATCTTGCCGTACTTCTTTTCACTGGTAATTGTGCGTTCGGGGAAGGTAATGCGCGTGCAGCCGCTTACATGTGCAACGGGCCCCATCATATTCACCAGAGCAGTCAGGTAGTATGGACCCATATCAAACATCGGGCCGCCGCCTTTTTCGTAGTAGAATTCCGGGTCTGGGTGCCAACCCTCATGACCGTGGCTCATCATGAACGCATTCGCTCCAATAGGCTGACCGATCCAGCCGTCATCGATCAGCTTGCGACAGGTCTGATGTCCCCCCCCTAAAAACGTATCCGGGGCTCCACCAACGAGTAGGCCCTTCTTTTTTGCCAGCGCGAGCATCTCCTGAGCATCTTCGCGTTCGACGGCCAGTGGCTTTTCGTTGTATACGCTTTTTCCCGCTTTGAGCGCCTGCATCGCAACGGTCGCATGCGCCTTGGGCACGGTCAAATTGATGACAATCTCAATCGACTTATCGGCCAGCAGCTGTTTTACCGTGCAGGCGCGCGGAATCTCAAACTCTGTTGCCCGTTCTTTTGCGCGCTTCCTATCGAGATCTGCACAGGCGACGATCTCAATATCGCGAAACGTTTTTCCTATGCTTAGGTATGCTGCGCTGATGGCGCCGCAGCCAACAACGCCGACTTTAACTGGACCTTTTTTCTTTGCCATTGTTTCCTCTTTTTTGGAAGTCATACACTCGTTCGGTGCGCCAACTGATACTCCACTTGCCGCCAGGCGCAGGCGCTCAGCAGCCAAGGAGATGCTATTATAAAAACTGAATTAGACTGCGGCAATTTTCCACGCAGAGTCGAAAAAAACAGACTGGAGTCAACCGCTCACATGCCCTTAATCAAGAGCCTAGAGCAAGAGCACCCTCGCCAAAGACAACGGGGTAATTGTGGCCGTTGGGGGCCACCGTTTGGGCATCCATATAACAAACGCTAAACGCTCTTCGTGCCCCTGCCGTCCTGTTGACGTCCGAGCTGTGCAATAGCCAATTGTGTAGGAGAACGACTTCTCCGGCCGCCAGTTCGAGGGGCACGGGATCGTGATCCTCTAACAGGTCTTCCGTCTGCTCACTGGTGAGAAATCCCGAACCGTGTTCGGGATTTACAAGCGCCGCGTGCGAACCCGGCACAATCTGCACGCACCCATTGTCTAGCGTAGCCGGATCTAGCGCCGTCCAAACCGTAATAAGGGGATCGCGGTCTAAGTGGGTCCACCGGTCTTGATGCCAGACGAGGTGAGTACCTTCCCCTGCGGGTTTGTTCATAAACATTGCACGAAAGCAGGCGATATCTGCCTGCTCACCGTACACGCGTGCACAGAGTTCGCGAAAGAGCGGATGCTGCATATAGTCGAGAAAGACATCGTCGTACTCGAGGTCTTGGATTTTGCGATAGGAAAGCGTGGCCCCCTTAAAGCCCTTCGACTGAGGACCCGGACCAGAATCGGGGCCATCGACCCGGTCTAGCTGCATCATCATCTGGTCGTAATCGACGTCTGCTCGTCCCATCATAATATCATCCATACGCGTCTGCAGCGAGAGCAGCTGATCATCTGTTGCTACTTGACCAAGCCGCAAAAAACCGTCCCGCTCGAACTGCTCCCACGCTGCGTCTGTCAGACCTTCTCTTGGCCGATCCATTGCCCTCTTCTCCTTGCGCTTGCGGTTACCTTGTGAAGTCACCATAGTATACGTAAATCACATCCACAGCTTCAAACCGACGCACCTGCGATGACCAAAGCTCTTTTCTTTACCGACCTACCCGATGCACTAGCGCAGCATATAACCGACTGCGCCTCGCCCGACATTCACGTTGGCACGCACCGCGCTGACCTTAGAGACCCTGAAAAAATAGCCCTGCTGAGCAATGCTGAGTTTCTCATTCTCTTTCCGAGCCAACTCAGCGACGAAATCCTAGACGCTTCGACCCACCTGCGGCTGATTCAGCTCGTCAGCGCTGGCTACGAGAAGATGAACATCGACCGATGCTCTGCCTTGGGTATACCCGTGGCCAATAATGGAGGCACCAATGCCATAGACGTCGCCGAACACACACTCGCGCTCACCCTGGGTTTGTACCGACGTCTCGTGGACTTAGATGGAAACGTGCGCAAGGGACAGTGGAAAGCCCTAACGCTCGGCACCCAGACCCAAACCGTGCACGGAAAGACGCTCGGCATTGTCGGCTTGGGACATATCGGCCAGCGCGTAGGGCGCCTTTTTTCTGCGCTGGGTGCCCAACTGGTATACAGCGATCCAACGCCCATTGGAGCCCAAGCAGAAAACGCACTAGGCATAGAGCGCTTGCCCCTTGACCAGCTGCTCAAAGTAGCCGATATCGTCTCCCTACACGTTCCGCTGACAAAGGGCACTCAGCACATGATTGGAGCAACTGAACTGGCCCATATGAAAGCCAGTGCAGTCCTCATCAATACCTGTCGCGGCTCCGTTGTCGACGAAAAGGCGCTGTGTGAAGCGTTGGCAAACAGACAGATTGCCGGAGCGGGACTAGACGTTTTCGAGGCGGAACCCTGCCCAACCGACAGCCCTCTCCTCGCCCTGCCGAACGTGCTTCTAACACCTCACGCAGCCGGCGTTACTCGAGATACCTGGGCGCGGCGTGGCACCTTTGTATTTGACAACATACGGCGCGTTCTCAGGGGCTCCCACCCGCTGGCACAGATCCCACCAGATGGGACGGATGCACCCCGTGCATAATTGGCGAGAGAACGTGTCTATTCTTGGCGATCCCTATGCGGAAACGCTGCTGCATACGGTCGAGTCGCTGCGAGAGACACAGACGATTTATCCGCAACAGACAGACCTACTTCGCGCGCTCGAACTGACGCCTTTTGATCGAGTTTCAGTCGTGATTTTGGGACAGGATCCCTACCACGGAGAAGGCCAAGCACACGGCTTGGCCTTCTCCGTTCCCGATGGGATTAAAGTCCCCCCTTCGCTCCGGAATATCTTTAAAGAGATCGCAGCGGACGTATACGCAGATAACCCACCGGCCTTTTCGACCGACCTGAGCCGCTGGTCTAGCCAGGGCGTGCTCCTGCTCAACGCGACGCTTACAGTAGAAGCGGGTAAAGCAGGATCGCATCAAAAACTGGGCTGGCAGAAAATTACAGACGCCATTATTGAGACGCTGAGTCGGAGACGTTCCCACATCGCGTTTATGCTGTGGGGCGCGCACGCCCAGTCGAAACGAGCGCTGATTGATGATCGACGTCACCTCGTCTTGGAATCCGTTCACCCTTCTCCCCTGTCTGCCTACCGGGGCTTTTTCGGCTGCCGACATTTCTCAAGGACCAACACCTATTTACAGGCCAAAAGGCGAACGCCCGTTATTTGGTAAGACGAGACCACGCCACAGCGCGCAACTAGGAGACAAACTTTAGGAACGATGATGAGTCACATTTTATTTGTTTGCACGGGGAATATATTTCGCAGCATGATCGCAGAGCATGCGCTGCGCTATACGGCGGGACCGACCTCTGACTATTCGTTCTCCTCAGCGGGCACCGAAGCTAAGGCCCAGCCCATGGTGGGTATCGTGCGTCAGGGATTAAACGCGCGGGGCATTGATCCAAGTGGACACGTTCAGCGCAGGCTCACTCCCGAACTCTTTAATGGCGCGGACTTAGTTGTCGCCATGGGCCTTGACCACATCGCTTTTATCGAAGAAACGTATAAAGAGACGCCCGTTCTTTTTGACGAAGTGGCTTACGGACGGCGCCAAGCGGTTCTCGACACCTGGGAGGCCGTGCCAGATCACGAAACCAACGCAGAGGCACGAGATACGCATATTCAATCTGTGCTCAATCACATTTGGGACGGAGCCACCCCTTTCCTTCGCAACGCGTCTGGCTTTATCCCCTAGCGAGGGTGCTACTCTTCAAGTTCGGAAATGATCTGCCCAATCCAGTCGGGGCGTCCGCAGGAAAATTCGCTGACCCCGAGCGCATACAGCGATCTCAAATACTCCCGCGTTTCTTCATAGGTCAGCGAGTCGCGAAAACCACAGCGCACGTCCAATCCGTGCGCACGAGCATCTGCCAGACATTGAGAGCTTGCGGCAACGGGCCACACTATGAGCAACCCAGCTCCGAAGCGCTCGACAATTTCAGCGGCGTCGAAGGGTTTGGGTTCAACCAAAAAGTAGGCTATCTCTAGCTCTCGATTGAGCGTTTTAGACTCCAATAGGGCCCCTTCGTGGAAGCTGGAGAGGGTACACTGATCCACGACGCCGGCCGCCTCAACCTGGCGCACTGCCTGTTCTGCGATGTCCTCTTCCTTGAATTCGACGAGTAAACGAGCGCGGTTGCGCATACAGGAAATCGCTTCGTCTAGGGTTGGAATCTCTTCGTTCCCGCTGCGCAACTTTTTTAGTTCCGAGAGCGTTAAATCAGCGACGCGCCCTTCCCCATCTGTTGTGCGATCCACCGTCTCATCATGTATAACGACTAGGTGTCCATCGCGCGTTCGGCGAATATCAAACTCTATTCGATACGCCCCCTGCCTGATCGCCGTCTCAAAAGCGGCCAACGTATTTTCTGGCTGATATGCCATCGCACCACGGTGCGCGCCGATCCGTATCGTCTTCATATACCGTTCCTTTACTAGCGCAACAAAAGCATTTTCCTAGTGACGGTGCGCTGTTCCGTTTGCAATCGCACAATGTACACCCCCGTAGCCAGAGGGCGTCCTCTGGCGTCGCGTCCGTCCCAGTGCAGCGTGTGTTCACCCCCCCGGAATCTGCCCGCGGCCAGTACCGCCACGCGCTGACCAGAAACGTTAAACACGCTGAGGTCGACGCGTTCCCCCTCGACTAGACTAAAGCGGATCACCGTTTCGCTATTAAACGGATTGGGCCAGTTTTGCCGCAGAGATAGACGGGCGGGTAAGCGGTCCGTTTCTTCGCTAACGGCGGTTATAATTGCCTCCCGCTCTTCGGCCACGAGACGGACATCATCCAAATAAAACGTGCCCCGTAGATTGCCCAAGAGGCGCAGTGAAGTAATCGGCCCTTCCAATCGATAGAAGCGCTGGAGAGGAATTTCCACCTGCTGCCACTCTCGACGCGTCATATCAATCTGCGACTCTTCTGCGTCGAGGAGTAGGACCTGAGAAGGTGCATCTTCGTTGACCATGACGTTAAATGCCGGGCGCGAGCCCACTTCTGAAAACCCTGGATGAAAGGCGAAGCGAAGAGCTCGATATCCAGCGGCCTCGACGGGAACGCGCGGTAAAAACTCGATGGTAAAGGCACGCGCTTCCACGCCCCGCGCAAGCGATCCCACATAGGTCGTATCCCGCGCGTCAAAAACAGATGCATTGGAGAGAAATCCCGGATCCCAATTGCCCCCATAGCCCTCGTCAAAAACGACTTGATCCTCCCGCGGCAAGAGCAGCAAAGGGTGGCGCATCGAACCCTGAAGAAACTCTTCTCCGACGGACTGACGGATGTGGACAACCACTTCGCGCAGCCCGTTTTCCTCGGACAGTTTAAGGGAGGTGCGCAGGCGGTACAGCCCGTCTCCCAGAGGCTCTAAAGGGTGTTCCTCCGCTCCGCCGAAGTCCGTTAAGTCGGCCACAACCTCAGGGGTATCTCCCCCCAACTCCGTGCTAAAAACTCGTATATCCTGCTCCCATTGAAATACCTGTCCACTCATCAAGGAATCCGGCACATCACCCACCCATTCTCCGCGCACGTGCGGCGGGGGAAAACGCGCGCTGACCAGTTCAATATCATCGAGAAAAAAGACCCCGCGAAGGTTGCCAAAAAAGCGAATTGACTCCAAGGGATCTTCCAGGGGATGAAACGCCCATAGCGGGATCTCCACAGTTTGCCACGTGGAAGAGGCTAAATCCAGCCTATCGTCCAACAGGACCGTATCTCCGAGCAGGGGTTCGATCTTACGCGCATCGGTGTTCAGCTGCACAGAGAAAGAGGGCCTCCAACCGGCTGTTGCCTCGCCGGGATGAAAGGAAAAACGCAGCGCTCTGTATCCCGAAAGCGCCATCGGCTTTTCGGGCTTAAACTCAATCGTGAAGGCATTGGCATCGACGGCAAGCGCCTTTTTTCCCCCGAAAACGGTGCCTTCCTGCCAAGCCAGCGATGCATTGAGCAAAAATTCCTGGGTCCAATTTTCACCCAGAGCATCTCCCACTATGGATGTATTTGAGGGAGGTACGAGCACGATCCTACGCGTTATTTGCTCCTCCCATTCTCCCTGACGCAAAATAAAAGGCACCGCGTAGCTACCGGGTTCAGGTCTAGCCTCAAATTCTACGTCAAATCGATATGCCCCTTCTCCCAGAGGCGACAGGACCTGGTCGGAAGGACCACCCAGCTCACTGAGATCGGCCCCCACACCGATGGCCCCCTCGCCCTCAGCACGCACTACAAGATCTCCCTCTAAACGAACCCTGCCACCCGCAACTGCGGTGTCCGTCCACGCTCCTTGCCAAGTCCCCTCCAGCGGCCCCGTCTCGAAGTAGGGTATGTGCATGCGTATTAACCGCCGATGGTCACTCGATAGAATAGCATTCTCTACGGACTCTCGTCCGTAGCGCGTATAGCGCCCAATATCTGCATCATCGGTGTTGGTAAACCCGCCGTTAACCTGCTCCGTCCACTTACTGGCCGGATCCATCGCGTAATAATAGCGCGCATCATAACCAACCAGAACCAACAGGTGGCCCACGGTGGAAAAACCGCCGTGAACGATTACGGGTTTTCCCGCATCCAGCGCTTCGTGCAGCTCGCTCAGCGTCCCGTCTTCCGTCGATCGATCGCGCACGCGCAGCCCTCGCAGGGCCGCCTCCTCATTAAAGACCGCCTTCAGGCCGCCCGTAGCCTGTGCCACAGAAGTACCCCACTTGGAAGAAATCATATCCGGCGTTATGTCCGCTGCCCCATAGTATTTCAATACCATTGCAACGCAAGTATTCTGACAAGAACCCGACGGGTTGATCCGGTTGCTGAACTGATGGAAGTAAGGCACGCCTTCGATATAGCCCGCACTGGCGGACCCGCCGAAGAAAAAAACCACGAGAAACGCGCTCAGACAGCGCTGGATTGGGGACATCAATCCCCTCCTTTCCACGATTAGATACAACAACTCCACCTCCCCCTATAGAGCCAGCTCCCAATCGGAGCGATACTGCTCAATAAAACGCTCAAAGAAGCCGCGCGTTTCCGCGTTTAACCCCATTAAATATCCGTCTTCTAAAAACCAAGGCTGGTCTGAAAAGTAGTCAAATCGCGGAGCACTCATCTGGGTGTATGTCAGCATGAGCGTGCGCCGCATCCTATCGACGTGATATCGCCCACGGTGCAAACCGCAGGGGTTGAAGGCGACCGCATCGCCGGGCTGCAGGGCGACCCGCAGCGCGCCCGGCATGCTATTCGAGCGGTTATGGATGCCTCCATCGGCACGCCGTATAGCGTATTCATCCGGCGTATCCCAGCGCAGATGAGACCCTGGCACCACTTCCACATCGTCTGAGGGCACGAGGGCAATCTGCAGCTGTATACTCGTGCCTCCCGCACCACCGCGGCCAATCATTTCTTGCTCATCGGCCTCGTCGGGACAGTGAAACTGAGAGTCGCGATGCCAGTTGCCATCCAGACTCTCCTCTTGGGGATTCATAAACAGACTCGTGCAGCGAAAGAGCACGGCCTCTCCAAGTATGTACTGACCGATGGATAGGACCTTCCGATCGGCGATGGCCGAAAGCAGTTCACAGCGAGCCCCTTTCTCGGACGACGCAAAGTATCCGGGGTGATTGAGGTGGCGCATCACCGTCGCATTGACTCCTCCCCCCGGCTCACCCGTCTCAGGGTTACTCCTTCGCCACTGCTCGAGCGCTGATTCAGCAATGGCCAGCAGGCGCCGGCAGCGATCCGGGTCAAACAGGCCGCGCACTACGATGTAACCTTCAGTGCGCCATTGTTTCGCTAGAGCATCATCCATGTCCGATCCTTTCTCACGTCCAGTTTCGCGGGTCGGGCACGGCAACCCACGTGCCTCCCTGTGCTATAGAGGTCTGACTGGCCAACCCGGGTAAGGTCATATCCATAGCGGCATCGATGCCGATCGGAGCGGGTCGATCTTCGCGAATTGAGTCAATGAAATCCTGCACTTCCCACCAGTCTCCTCCCCCATGCCCCGCACGGAGGGCCTCCTGAGGCGGATTTTTCCAATAGTCTGGGAGGAATGCCTCGAGTTCGCTGAGCGCCTCCCACTGATGGGTTCGCGAACGCGAACGCAGCCATATACGCGCTTCGCCCCTAAACCCATCTCCCGATTCGTAGCAACCATCGGTCCCCTGTAAGGCGTAATGCGTAGCGTTATGGGGACGTTCGGAAAGCATGTCGACCCGTATCTGCACTAAGCCTCCTCCGCTCATGCGACACATCATGGTCACCGAATCTTCCATTTCGTAGTGATCGCCGCGCGGATCTCGATAGTGATGTCCCGTACCCATGGCACATACGGCCGTTACGCGCTGCCCTCCAAACCACTGGAGAACCGGTCCAAGACTGTGCGTCGGATAGGTCGATCCGTTGACCCCAGTTTGCCAGCGCCGGCGCCACGGCGTCTGCTCGTTGAGCCCCTTCAATTCGTGGATATACGCCCCTTCACCGTAGTATACTTCCCCAAAGAGTCCTTGCTCAACAAGCGCGCGCACGAGCACGTTTTGCTTCATATAAGCGTAGTTTTCCGCCATCATATACTGGGCAGAAGAGCGGCGTGCTGCGCAGACTAAATCGCGGCACTCTTCTATCGAAACACCGGCCGTCACCTCGCACAGCACGTGAATATCTCTCGCGAGGGCAGCCATGGCCTGCGGAGCGTGAAACTGCATGGGCGTGCCGATGACAACCGCGTCTACTACGGCCGCTTCCAAAAGGGCATCCATGCTCCCAAACACGTGTTCGACGCCCAGTTCAGCCGCAGCGCGCTGGGCTTCTTCTAAGCGCACATCGCACAGCGCCGTTATCTCCGTTGACGGATGGGCCAACAGCGACCGAACGTACGAGTTCCCGCGTCCCACCGCGCCAACAATGCCAAAGCGAATACAGTCCATAACAGCCCGCTCTCCCATCAGGTATAATTTTAAAACACCCTTCGACCGTCTCATTGCCTGGACATAACACCCCGTAGAGACGTCGATATGTGAACAATAGTTATTATGTTTTTTAACTTATTATAAGTTATTGTCTGGCCGCTATTTGCGCCCCCTTGCTCCCTTCAACACAACTCGATATGTTTGCCTTATAAAGTGCCCTTACCTGCAACAGATTGCCCGATGAGAGAGAGC
This sequence comes from uncultured bacterium, assembly GCA_937942165.1. Classification (GTDB taxonomy): domain Bacteria; phylum Latescibacterota; class UBA2968; order UBA8231; family UBA8231. Next base: position 38,601 of record CALDFW010000039.1, read on the forward strand.
AGACTACAATGAAACTCGACGTCGTAAAACTGACGCGCCAGCTAGTATCCTTCCCCTCAGAAAGCCAAACGAGCAACGTCGAGGTTACCGAGTGTATCGCCGACGTTCTGAACCAGCTCAACTTTGAAATCGAGCGACTGCCCTACGTTGACAAAAACGGCGTAGACAAGATCTCTATTGTCGGTCGTCTCGGCAAAGGCAGCGGCGGACTCTCGCTCATGAGCCACGATGACGTAGTGCCTGCCCTACCCGAACAATACAAGCCCAAGCTGACGGGAGGCAAACTGTACGGACGCGGTTCATGCGATATGAAAGGGCCGCTGGCAGCGACGCTCTGTGCAGCCGCTCGTTTTAAAGATGCCGAACTGAAGAAACCGCTTTTTATCATCGTCACTGCCGACGAAGAAGTCCAAGCCGTTGGAGCCCATATGGTGACAAAGGAGTCCAAGCTATTCGCCCAGGCCAGCAGCGGATACGGCATCATATGTGAACCCACGCGTCTCAATGTGGTCTATGCCCACAAGGGGTCTATGTCATTGGTCATAACCTCTAAGGGAAAGGCCGCCCATACGAGCACGCTCAAAGGCACTAATGCCAACATTAAGATGATCCCTTTTCTGCAGGAAATGCGTGAGATTTACGAACTCGTGCTCGAGGATGTAGCCTTTCGCAACGACGAGTTCAAACCGCCCTATTCAGAGTGGAGCATCGGCATTAACGACCACAACCTTGCCACCAATATTTCTCCGGTACAGTCGGTCTGCACCATCAACTATCGCCCCATGCCGGGCGTCGACGTACGGTCGCTGATTGAGCGCACTAAGGAGAGCGCGCGACGGCACGGGGTTAAATGCGAAATCCGACATCTGGGCGAGCCCGTTTATACCGATCCCCAGTCACCGCTGGTAAAGACGGCGCTAAAACTAGCGAGAAAACGGCGCGCGCTTACCGTGCCCTACGGTACCGATGGCATGGCGTACGCCAAAAAAATGAAGCAAATGGTCGTATTGGGCCCCGGTGATATCGCCCAGGCCCACACCGTAGACGAGTGGGTTGAAGTCAATCAGCTCAAGAAAGGCGTTGCCCTGTACGAGCGCTTTATCGACCACGTTTGCGTCCAGGGGAACGACTGATTTAAGGGTGTCCACCCCCGTACTAAACGTAGGTATCATCGTTGACGGAGTAGAGGTGCCAGCATGGATTGCCGAACTGCTAAAATCCATCGAGAAAGGCCCCGCCGCGCGTATCGTACATGTTGAATACGCCCAATCTATTTCACGCGCAGAGGGGCAGGTAAACCGCCTCTATCAACGCATCGACCGATCGCTTTTTCCCGTCGGGGAAGATGCCCTGCAGCAGGTCCCCCTACCTACGCCACTTACCCCTAGCCCCCAGGCGAACAAATCCGTTGACGTCGTTCTCCACCTCAGTCGGGTTTCCCCCACGGAGACGGACGCTCCCCTCGGAACGTGGTTTTTCCAGCCCGATCTTCTCCGCGACACCGCCTGTCTAAACGCCACCGCAGAGGACGCTACCGTAGCAACGGCCCGCCTTTTTGCATTCTACAAGGGCGACGCGTTTTGCATCGACCAGACCCACACCGCACTCCATACCTACTCCGTTGGCCGGAGCAATCAGCGCCTCTACTGGACCGCACATACCTTCATACCAAGACGCTTAGAAGCACTCCAAGCTCACGGAGCCGACGCTTTCTACCGACGCCACGGCCACTGCGCTGAACCATCGGCGTATACGCCAGCGAAAAGACCCCCCTTTTCTCCCTTTCAGCTCCTTAAACGCACCCTGCGCAGTGGGTTGAACGACTGGTGGCAGTCAACCGAATGGCATGTTTATTTTGGTATCCATAATGGAACTGACCTCCCTCCCTCTTTCGATCATTTCACGCCCCTTGAAAGCCCCCAAGGAACCTATTGGGCCGACCCTTTTCCCTTTGTCCACCAGGATCGCTTATTTCTCTTTTTTGAAGAGTACGATCAACATGAGAAAAAGGCGCATATCGCCGCCCTGCCCTTTGACCAACGCGGCCCTAGCGGCCCTCCAATCCGCGTCTTAGAAACTGCTGGGCACCTGTCATATCCCTTTGTCTTTAACTACCGTGACGACCTCTACATGCTGCCAGAAAGCAGCGACCAGGCAACGGTGGATCTCTACCGCTGCACGCAATTCCCCGATCGATGGACCTACGATCGAACCTTACTCAAGGGAATAAAAGCAGTCGATACAACGCTGTGCTACCACGAGGGACTCTGGTGGCTATTTACCTGTATTGCGGCGCATCCACAAAGCCCAGCACGCGACGAACTCTTTCTCTTTTATGCCGATTCTCCGCTGAGTGAAGAGTGGACGCCTCACCCCCTCAATCCCGTAATTTCGGACGTGCGAAACGCTCGCCCTGCGGGGCGTATCATCCAGCAGGGCGAACGTATCCTGCGCCCCGCCCAGGACTGCTCCAAGCGCTACGGGTACGGACTTCACCTTCGAGAAATAGAGACTTGGAATACGGCTCATTACAGAGAAAAAACGCATACGAGCCTGCTGCCCACGGGTCCCCGTCTCGGCTTGCATACCTTAAACCGACAGGATCAATGGGTTTTTGTAGACATTAAGGTGCGCAAAAAAAAGGGAACACCTTAGGGGACGTTACGCCGAATCTTCCGGCCCGTATCCCCATCGCTCCAACACATCGCCGGCCGCATCCAACACATCGGCTCGATCCGCATCCGACAGGCGCGCAAGGCTCGGCCCGTTCATGTTTCTAATGGTCGACTCAACGCCGTGTACGTTCCAATC
>CALDFW010000040.1 GCA_937942165.1 uncultured bacterium
ATAACAGGTGAGACGGGACACGATATTGAATTGTCCATTGACGATGATACCTATACGCTAACGGACCTGTTTAACGTGCTCGACGGAGATTATCGCGAAGGGGTTGTGACGTTTTCTCCACCCGCGTTGGAACCCGGTGAGCATACGATACGTCTGAAGGCGTGGGATACATTTAACAACTCCTCGCGCGCTGAAGCCATTTTTGAGTTGGTTGAAAAGAGGGCGAATCCCGTACAAAATGTCCTGTTTTATCCCAATCCACTGGTGGATCAGAGCGGCCACTTCACCTATGATCTGACCGAGGCGGCCCAAGATGTGCGGATCAAGATATTTGGCTTGAGTGGGCGGTTTGTTGCCGAGGTGATGGGAAGTGGGAACGAGGGATATAATCAGATCTTCTGGGAAGCACCTGCGGATCTGGCCAATGGTACTTATCTTTATAAGATAGAGGCAGAGCGGATAGAGGGCGGTGATATAGAGCAGGCCGCCGTCCTGCAACTCGCTCGCTAAAAAGATAGCGGAGGGACGCTTTTGTAGCACGGATATTGCTTTGTTCGAACCGACGGCGCCGTTTAGGTGTTGCCGGTAGTCATTATCGTTTAGTCCTAGGGGGACTTTGCTATGAAAAAAACCAGCGCCACACTAGTGGCCGCTCTCTGTCTATTCTGCTCTTTTGAGAAGGCCGTTGCCACGCCGGAAAGTCGCGCTGCCGTCCTGTTTCTCCTTATTGAACCCGGAGCTAGGGCCATCGCTATGGGAGAGTCATACGTCGCGATCGCGGACGATGCGACGGCTAGCTATTTCAATCCTGCTGCCTTAGCCGGACAGAGCAAGAAAAAGATCAACTTTACGCACAGTAAGTGGTTGCCGGGCTTAGCCGACGACCTTTCCTACGAATTTCTAGCGTATTCATCGCCGCTTGAAGGCTGGGGCAATATTGGTCTAAACGTCTCTCTGCTTAATCTCGGAGAACAGACGCGGACTGACGAGCGGGGCAATGCTCAAGGCACCTTTCGCAGCTACGACGTGGCGCTATCTGCCGCGTATGGAGCCCAGATCGGCGACAATACTTCAGCGGGTATAGGGCTGAAGTTTATCCGCAGCAATTTGGCCGATCAGGGAGCAGGCATTGAACGCGGTAAGGGCGTCGGAAACAGCTTTGCGGCTGATTTGGGTTTTCAGTGGAGAGCGACCTCGAACTTCACCTTTGGAGCGGCGCTGCGGAATTTAGGACCCAAAATTGCCTATATCGACGCAAGCCAGGCAGATCCACTTCCTCAGCATCTCGTGATTGGTACGGCCTACGAAGTGGTGGATACCCAATACCATGACGTGCTGTTGTCGATGGATCTCTACAAGCCTCTCATTGCCGACGGATCGTTTGTAAGCAATCTGTTTAAAGCTTGGGCCGACGATCCCTTAAGTGACGAGTTTAAAGAGATTGATCTACACGTCGGCGGCGAATACAAATACGGTCTATCCGCTCAGAAAGACGATGCGTTCTTTGCGCTCCGTGCGGGCTATTCCCTTGATCATGATGGGGAGCTTAACACCCCAACTTTCGGTATTGGTCTCAAATACAACAGGTTTCAAATCGACGTGGCATATTTAACGGGTGAGGATACGCCTATGCAGGACAATACGCGCTTTTCGCTCAATCTGATTTTTTAGAGATCCTCTACTAAGAGCTGAGGTGGTCGGATTACATCTCAGCTATTTTCTAACTCAATTGCCCTGTAATTAACTCCAATTGCTATTGATTCGCACGCTCATTCCGCTTCTCCTGTGCGCAAGTGCTCTGTGTGCACAGGAATGGCGGATTCTCGCTATAAGAGTCGATTTCCCATTTGAAGAGACGGACGAGTACACGACCACGGGTCGTGGTGTGTTTGATCTGCGCTCGGCAGAGGAGGCTAGCGCTGAGTATGATTTGCCCTACGATTTACCCCCGCATGATCGCACGTATTTCGAACATCACTTAGAAGCGCTCCGTCGCTATTACGACGTTGTTTCCGAAGGACGCGTGGGGATTGAGTTCGAGGTCTATCCGCGCGCAAACGCAGACGCATACACGCTTCCCGAGAGCATGTTGCACTACGGCAATGGGCGCAGTGGCGAGGAGATCGGTCAGCGCTGGATTCAACTGTTGCGCGACGCCCTCGTTTTGGCAGAAGCAGATCCTGAAGGTCCCAATCTGGGCGAGTTCAACAGCTTCCTGGTGTTTCACGCTGGGATAGGGCATGAAACGGGTGCGCTAAACGACATCCGTTCCGTTTTTCTCGAGCCGAAAGATTTTGCCGAGTACAACGGTGGTGCGCTGCAGGTTGGAGAGGTTCAAATAGACCAGGCGTGGATCTTGCCGGAGTCGCCAAGCACGTTTGGACGGGGCGGCCTCAACGGTCTAATGGCCAAGTTTTTTGGCCACCAGTTGGGTCTGCCCGGCATGTCCAACTTCGCGGATGGACTGCCCGCCGTTGGCGGTTGGAGCCTAATGGACGTTGGTGCAAATGCTCTGGGTTTTGTGCGTCGAGACAGCTTGGATGCGGTCGTGGGCTTTGTCGCCCCCCATCCTATGGTTTGGAGCAAAATACGCCTTGGTTGGGTTGAGCCGCTCGAGGTGGTGCGGGACACTGTGGTTTCGATTCTCGCCACGGATCGAATTGGATCGTTGCCTAAAGCGATCCGAATCCCAATTGACGATACGGAGTATTTCCTGCTGGAAAATCGTCAGCGACGGGGGGAACAGGGAGCGCCAGCGGGGCTGGAAGTCGTCGGTGCGGATGCGGATGAAATTTCCTGGATCGACGAGATGCAGGTTGATTTTTCCGACGGTGATCAGGGTGTTTGGCTAGGCGTTGACGAGTACGATGCTTTCATCCCTGGATCTGGTCTGCTTGTTTGGCACGTCGATGAGCAGGTTATTGCGAAGCGTCCCGAAGGGAGCATGAATAACGATCCGGTGCTTCAGGGGATTGCTCTTGAAGAAGCCGACGGATACAGGGATATCGGTCGACCCGTTTTCGAACGGCTGCGACAGATCGAAGGCTCTCAAGACGATCCGTTTTACGCTGGGGGTAGCAGTCTCTTTGGCAGCGATACGGTGCCCAACACGCAGAGCAACGACGGATGGGCGACGGGGATCGAGATAGAAGTACTTTCTGAAAACGCCGATGTGCTACAGGTTGCCATACGCTTTACTCGACAGCAGTCCGGTTGGCCGCAGATCATTGTGGAAGGACGTCGTCTGCAGGCGGCTGATATCGACGGCGACGGTCAGGTTGAAGTGCTCGTTGAAGATGCGGTTGGTTTACGCGTTGCCGAATGGGATAGCGGGCTTGCTGAATGGAGCGTAGAAGGGGGACGTTTCTTAGCGGCGGGTGACCTAGACGACGACGGTCGCGACGAGCTCTTTGTTCAACGTGCCGAGATGGTTGAAGCATGGCGAATGGGCGATGAGGGACCGCTGTGGAGGCGAGAGCTGTTGGGAAGAGCCGACGATGCGCTCTTTGGTCTCTTTGCTCGCGATGGAACAAATGCCGAGCCGACACTGGCCCTTGTCGTTTCGGGCGGCGTGTTAGAGTTGGACGCACGCGACGGCGTGATTCGAGCTGCGATTGATCGCACGGGAGAGCCGTTCCTATCGCTCTATGGAAACAGAGCCGGATTTAGCGGCATTGGAGATCGAGCACTCGACGCATATGGACAGGAGCCGCTGCCTGCTGTCTGGGGGCAGGAGGGGCTTGCATCGCGCGTTTTTGTAGCGGGTGCCGCTGGCGCAGTGCTCGTAGGGGGTCACGAGGTCATCTTAGGAGATTCGCTGGTGGCCTCTCCCGCGCTGGGTGACGTCGATGGAGACGGTCTACTGGAGGGGATATTCCCCGGTGCACAATCGCTGCACATCGTCGATGGAAATGGAGTCCATCAGGCTGATTCTCCGGTAGTCTTGCCCAATTATGCGCAGGCAGGCCCCACTCGTTATGAACCCATACTGGCCGATATCGACGGGCGCGGAGATCAAGAGATCTTAGTCGTGGGGCACCAGGGCATTTACGCGCTGACGGGCAAGGGAGCGCTGGTCTCTGGGTTTCCTCTGCTGATGGCGGAAACGCCGATATTTTCGCCTGCTGTGGCGGATTTCGATGGGGACGGTCTGCTAGAGGTCGCAGCGCTTGGCCATCGCCTGCTTTACGGATGGGAAATAGACGCAGTCGACCCGGGCTACGCGGGTACTGCAGTCGACTGGGGGCAGGCTGATGGCGGAGCGGATGGAATGCGCCATGTGCGGACCGATGGGGTCCCATCGGGGGGAGCAGCCGATGCGCTTCTCGCCGAAGATGCGACCTATTGTTATCCCAATCCCGTCAGCGGTGGACAGCGCGCTCATCTTCGCTTCTTCTTGGCGGAAGCGGCCTCTGTCGAGATCGTAATATACGATGCCCTCGGAGCAGAAGTTGAACGCATTAACGCGGATGCCCATGTTGGAGAGAACGACGTCGCTTGGAGCGTAGAGGGGTATGCAAGCGGAGTCTACCTGTGCAAATTGCGTGCGTCAACGCCTTCTCGCAGTGCCAGCGCGCTTGTAAAAATGGCGGTGAGCCAGTGAGGTGGGTTGGGAATGTGCTGGTGGGGGTCTGCCTCCTATGGGCTGGAAGGGGCGGGGCGCAAAACCATCCCGAATTGGACTGGCGCGTTTTTGAAACGGAGCACTTTCGCGTGCTCTATCACCAAGGGTTGGAACACGCCGCTAGTCGCGCTGCACAGATCGCCGAAGAAGCCTATGGTCCGATAACGCAGCTGTATGGCTATGAGCCGGCCGAGCGCGTGCGCATCGTCTTAAAAGACTACGACGATTATGCCAATGGTGCGGCATTTTTTTATCACGACACCATAGAGATCTGGACGACCTCGCTCGATCACGACTACGAACTGCGCGGAACGACCGACTGGTTGCGCAACGTGATTACACATGAGTTTACCCATATTGTTTCTCTTAGCATCGCCCGTAAAACGGCGCAGCGCGTGCCCGCTCTATATCTGCAGTATTTCGGCTATCAGCGCGAAAAGAACCGCCCCGACATCCTGGTCGGCTATCCCGATGCGATCGCGTCCTATCCGTTGATGAATACGATTGTGCCAATGTGGTTAGCCGAGGGCGCTGCCCAGCACATGGCCGAGGGCGCTCGGAGAGACCGCTGGGATGCCCATCGCGATATGATTTTGCGGATGCAGGTGCTGTCCGACAGTCAGCTCTCTTTTGATGAAATGGGTGTATTTGGCAAGTGCGGTTTTGGCAACGAATACGTGTATGATCACGGCTTTGGACTGACTCGCTACATAGCACGTGAATACGGCGACGAAATGCTGGCAGAGCTCTATCGAGGAGCCGCGCGCTGGCGCACGCTAAATATAGACGGCCTCATTGCCGAGAAACTGGGCCGGTCGGTCGAACAATTACACGCAGATTGGGTGGCCGATATGCGCGTCCAGTACGAGGCTCAGGTCGCGGCGCTGGGCACGCTGCGCGAGGGAGAAGTGGTCGCCGATAAGGGTTTTTCTAATATGCGTCCTCGAGTCTCACATGACGGGACCCGCTTGGCCTATCTGTCGACGCAAAAGCAGCACTATGGACCGCATTTACTCGTTGTGCGCGATATCGAAAGTGGAGACGAAGAGATCATAGCGCCGGCCGTGGCAGCCTCGGGACTCAGCTTCTCACCGACGGAAGACAAGCTGGCCTTTGCCCGCATCGGCAAGGCCGATACGTACGGTTCTCGGCAGTCCGATATACACACATACGATTTCGCGATAGAGGATCCGAGTTGGGTGCACAGTGCGGCTTGGTTCGCGCCCGCACTCGTGCGCGGATACGGCGACGAACCTGCGGCAGAAAAGCGCTTGAGCC
>CALDFW010000041.1 GCA_937942165.1 uncultured bacterium
GGTTCGCGTTGGAAGGACCGTAGCACGGCGTTAATCAAGCCGCTTGCAGAGCGTACCCCCTGGCGTTTTGCAAGCTCTACGCTGGTGTGAATGGCCGCGCGTTCCGGCACGCGATCGAGGACGCTGATCTGTAAAATACCCATGCGTAAGATATTCAGCACGCGTACATCTAACTCGTCTACGGGACGACGACTAAAATGGCCAACGATCCAGTCGAGGCGCAGGCGCCAGCGCAGCGTTCCCAGCACGAGTTGCCGGGCGAAACGTCGGTCGCGATCATCGCTTAGAGATGTATCTAGGTCGGACAGCAGATCATCGATAGGAGCGTTGCTCCCCTCCCAGCTGTCTAGCAACTGGAGTGCGGCGGTGCGGGCTAGGTCTTCGCGTCGTCTCATATTAGCGCAGGAGCATCATGCGACGAACGTGCGTGCCATTCGCGGTTAAGAGGCGGCCCAGATACATGCCCGTGGCAGCTTCTCTGCCGTCGGCATGGTGTCCGTCCCAGTGTGCGCGGTGAAGCCCCGCTGTTGTGAGGCCCGCAAAAGGGGTGGCGATGGGTTGGCCAAGCATGTTGTAAATCGTCAGATGGGTCTGCTGGCCGGCATCTTGTGCCGCAATTTCAAAGGTGAGCTGCGTGCCCGCGTTGAACGGATTGGGATAGTTTTGCGTTAGGCGGCTCGCTTCGGGGAGAGCGGCACCCTCTTCGCCTATCACCGCGGTTATGGGAGAATGCCAGACGAGTTCCCCTTCTGCGCACAGCGTTTGGCTGTCTATTTCTGCACAGGCGGACAGGCGAACTGTCGTGTCGCCCTCGCTACCTGATGCATCAAGCCGCAAAGGGGCGTTTCCCTGTAGATCACTCTCCGTTTGTATGCTGATGGTTTCTCCTGGAGAGACGGAGTAGGTTTGACGTTGAGCCAAGAGATACAGCGTGCCTGGTCCAGGATTATCTATTTCCCATCTGACTTCAATCGCAGAGCGGAAAGCACCGGTAGATAGGGGAAGAGCTACCACGTCGACTTCACCTTGGCTCGCATCGTCCTGTGCCGCACGCCCCGCGGTTGAATAGAGACGTCCACTGTCGGGTGTCTGAAGCAGGAGGGCGCGCGGAATCGGCTGTCCAGAATCGTCGCAATAGTTGGCGAGCACCATGGACTCTGATGGATATACGCTGTCTCGTTCGGTGGAAGAGGGCCCCAACGATACCGATCTGAGATAGACTGCGAGGGGGATGGTTGGGGTTATTTCAGGCGAGAGCTCGAAGCCTACAAGCGCCAGTTCACCGGCGCCGCTCAACCCTGCACCGCCAAATACTGCCATGCCAAAGGAGGCGACTTCATCGTAGATTTGCGGAGGCCCCGGCACAATAAATCCTTTGGATTCTGTTTCTATGCCGGTGCCGCCAACGGCTGATACGATGGCCCCTTCTGGCTGCCAATCAAAATCAAACTTGATCTGCCTAACGCCTTCCATCTGTTGAGCTTGGATGATGAACTCGACCCGTTGTCCAGCCTGTAGGCCACAGGAGGGAGAAAGTTGGGTGAGGCCGATCTCTACGTTTGCATTTGCGCCGGCTTGCGCTGATGCCGCTGTAAATGTGCACGATAATGCAAGTAGTAAGGCCAAGAAATACACGGAAAACTCCTCAGAGACGATTGTGACACTGCGTCAAATCTAAGCATAGGTCGTAGGGGAGCAAACGCGCGCACTCCCCTTGACGAGATTTTGCAGGGCGGCCTATATTGCTCTGACGTTTCCCCGCCCTTTTTCCCACAGCGATAGGGTAATTGATGCGCCTCTATCCCGTTTGGAATATTCATCACAGCCAACCGTATGATTCTCTTGTCGATGCCTTGCTGGCGGTGCGCTCGCTCGATCAGGCCGATTTAGATGTCGGCCCAGAGGTAATGCACGATCCCGCAAGCCTGTGCGACATGGATAGCGCCGTCGAACGCATAGTTCAGGCGATTCGCCAGCGCGAAAAAATCGTCGTGTTTGGCGATTATGACGTAGACGGCGTATCTAGCACGGCCGTCATGCTCGACTTTCTGGACGCCGTTGGAGCAGATGGGGCGTACATACTGCCGGATCGCCACGTCGATGGCTACGGGTTGAAGCCCCCCGGTGTAGAGCGAGCTATTGGTCTGGGTGCATCGCTGATCATTACCGTCGATAACGGGATTTCGGCCTTTGAGGCATTGGACGTGGCTCGGCAGCGAGGGGTGGATGTCGTCGTGGTTGACCACCACCAGCAGTTAGATCACCTGCCCGACGCATTGGCAATCGTCAACCCGAATCGGCGAGACTGCACCTATCCATTCAAGGAGCTCGCCGGCGTGGGCGTTACGTTCAAACTTGTGCAGGCGCTGAGCACAGAGTTTTTTTCGCCCGAGGAGCGTCGCCGCTATCTCAACAGTTTACTCGATCTCGTAGTCTTGGGCACGGTGGCCGACGTGATGCCTGTGCTGGGAGAAAATCGCGTATTCGTGCAGCGAGGATTGCAGATCCTAAACAACACGCCACGTCCCGGTTTACGGCAATTAAAGGCAGTGTCTGGCTATGCGGAAAAGCCCGTTAAGACGACGGGTGTTGGCTTCCACATTGGCCCGAGAATAAACGTAGCCGGCCGCCTAGAAAAGCCCGATATTGCGCTCGAATTAATACGGGCAAAGAGCGATGGACAGGCCGCCCAGCTTGCAGATGAACTCAACCGTCTCAACGCTCGTCGTCAGGCTCTGCAGCGCGAGGGAATGGACGAGGCAGAGGCGCTCGTTAGCCGAGAGGATTTAGCGCGCGATCGGATCGTCGTAGTGCTGGGCGAGTGGAAGTTGGGCATTGTTGGTCTCTTGGCAGGCAAGCTCTGCGAAAAACATATGCGTCCGGCTGTAGTGTGCAGCGACGATGCGGACGGCGGTCTTTACGTTGGATCTGCGCGCAGCATTCCAGCATACGATATTAGCCGAGGCATCGGTGCCTGTGCGGATCATCTGGTCGCCTATGGAGGGCATCCTGCAGCCGCGGGTTTTTCTCTGAATGCAGCCTCTTTTGAGGCTTTTCGCATGCAGCTGATCGAGCACGCTAACGACCATATCCAAGAGGAGGATATGCAGGCTGAACTCGACATCGATATAGAGCTTTCTCCGGGAGATTTAGACATAGCGACCATTGAACGGCTCTCTGCGTTGGAGCCTTTTGGTAACGGCAACGAGGCGCCGCTCTTTGCGATGCGCGGATGCAAGGTGCTTTCTCGTCGTAAGATTGGTAAGGGGGGCACTCATTTAAAAGTCGAACTCGAAGCGGAGGGCCGGCATTGTAATGGCCTCTGGTGGAACCAGGGCGACGTGGCCGACAAGATCCATCCCGGCCAGCGCGTAAGTGCGGCTTTTGTGCTTGAAGAAGATACCTATGCAGGCGGCGGTGCGGTGCAAATGGTGATCAAAGACATGTATTTAGAAAGGTGATTTGAGCAATGATTAGCAGCGAGTACACGCGCGAACTATGCGCGCGCGACGCACAGACCAAGATTCTCATGCTGGTAATTGATGGATTGGGTGGACTGCCCCATCCCGAATCGGGAAGATCCGAGTTGGAGACGGCGAATCTGCCCAACCTAGATCGATTGGCAGCGGCCGGCAGCTGCGGTCTGATATCTCCGCTGGGCGGTGGTTTCACGCCCGGCAGTGGACCTGCGCATCTGGCTCTCTTTGGCTACGATCCCTGGAAGAGTGAAATCGGTCGCGGTGCGCTGTCTGCGCTGGGGCTGGGCGTCGATTTTCGTCCCGGCGATGTGGCTTCTAGACTCAACTTCTGCACGGTCGATAGCGCGGGCAACGTTACGGACCGTCGTGCAGGACGCATACCAACGGAGAAAGGACGTGCGCTGTGCGACCTGCTGAGTGCGGTCGACATTCCAGACGTTGAGGTTTCGGTCGCTGCGGAAATGGAGTATCGCGCCGGCGTGGTATTTCGGGGAGAAGGGCTCAGCGATGGTGTGGGAGACTCTGACCCGCAGGGAACGGGCATTCCGCCTAGACCGCTCGTCGCCCACGGTCCAGAATCCCAGCGCATGGTCGAAGTGGCTAACGAATTTCTCGCACAGACGCGAGAAATATTAGCGGATCAGAGTCCCGCGAATATGGTTCTGATGCGCGGTTTTGGTCGCTATCCAGAGTTGGCGCAGTTTGACGACGTGTATGGCCTGCGTGCGCTAGGTATCGCAGGGTATCCAATGTACAGAGGCGTTGCTGGGGCGGTCGGGATGGACACGGTTGAAGTTAACTGGGATATGGATTCGGAGTGCGCGCTGTACGAGGAGCGTTTCGCAGATTACGACTTTGTCTACATGCACGTTAAAAAAACGGATAGTGCGGGTGAGGATGGTGACTTTGACCGTAAAGTCACGCTCCTAGAAGAGGTCGATTCCTACGTACCTCGCCTATTGGCCCTGAAGCCCGACGTCGTCGTCGTTACTGGTGATCACTCCACGCCCTCCATTATGCGCAGTCACAGCTGGCATCCCGTCCCAACGCTTGTTCACAGCGCGTTTAGCCTGGCAGATGGCGCCCAGCATTTTTCAGAGCGAGGCTGTCAGCTGGGCAGTCTTGGGGTTATGCCTTCCTCGGCACTTATGTCGTATGTTCTGGCGCACGCGCAGCGCTTAGACAAATTTGGAGCGTAGACCGTGATACCTCCTCTTCGCATTGCCCATAGGGGGGCTTCGGGACGCGGTTTAGCCCCAGAAAATACGCTAGCGGCTTTTGAGAAAGCGCTTGATATAGGCGTCGATATGTTGGAGATCGACGTGCGCGTGACCGGCGATGGCCAACTGATCGTGCTACACGATCCGAGCTTGGACCGGACGACCGACTGCGAGGGGATTGTGCGGGAGATGCGACTCGATGAGATCCGACAGGCGGATGCGGGCGATGGGGAGCGCGTGCCAATACTGCCCGAAGTGTTTGATCTGGCTCGCAATCGGGCGTCGATACTGCTGGAAATAAAGTCGGATTTTATTGCGGAGCGCGTTGTGCAAGCTATTGCAGACGCGCAGATAGAGGAGCAGGTTGTCGTGCAGTCGTTTAATCCGCAGACCGTAGAGCGAGTTAAACGACTGGCTCCGCATTTACCCTCGTCTTTGCTCATTGGAGAATTACCGACCACGCCTTCGCGCGTGCGGGCGCGGCGTCTGGTATCCCAAGTGCTTGAGGTCGGAGCAAATACGCTTTCAATCTGGCATGCGACCTTGACGCCTTCGCTGATCGAGGAAATGCGCAAACGCGGTATTGCTGTTTGGGCTTGGACCGTCGATGAGGAGATCACCATGCGCGATTTGGCGATGATGGGCGTACAGGGGCTGGTCACCAACTACCCGGACGTTCTCAACAACGTGCTCGATGATCTCATGGAAAGTGGCCAAGCACAGCCTCCTCTAGGACGCCGTCGGCTGCAAAACAGAGGGCGCTGGGCTCGCCGCAGGCAGCTGCGTAAAATGCAGGCGACGCGCCAGCGCGATTAGCACGCTTCTCTCCGTTTGTTGCCCATTTTTAAGTCAAATGTTGAAATGCGGTTTGGTAGATAGCTCGATGCGCTTATTAAAAAGCGCTTGACCAGTCTGCGTGGGCAAATCTATATTTTTATACATACTCTATGTATTAATCTTTTTTGATAGATACGCATGTTTTTGTGTATGCAGTGCGCGCTGTCTCACCACTGTGTGTCTGGCGCGCTTCTGCGATCCTTAGATCGCATGGGAGCTCTCTCACGTGTTTGATAAAGTAGAATTTGGCGCTAGCTTCTTAAGTCGTTCGCCGCTTTTCAATGGTCTGAGTGATGGAGAGATTAACGGATTGCTAGAGCGCGCGAAAATTCACCAATTTGAGGATGGAGAGACGGTTGTCGAAGAAGGTTCGCAGGGGGACACTATATTTCTGCTTGCGGACGGCGTGCTGTTGGTAACGACAGAGGATGCACAAAGCCGCTCTGTCGAGTTGGCCAAATTGGATCAGAGCGGTGCTTTTTTTGGTGAAATCGCGCTGGTTGATCCCGGTCCTCGATCGGCGACTGTTCGCTCGAGTGGCCAGTCGGTTTTGCTGTGTCTGTCTCTGAGCGTCCTCAGCGATTTCTTCGCCGCTTTTACTGGATCGGAAGCGGCAATACTGCGGAACATTGCGCGCGTGCTAGCCAGTCGCTTACGCGATTCAAACGCGCTTGTTTCATCGCTTTCCTCTCCTTGAAGATCAGTTAAACGGTGTTCGAAACTGCATTTGCTTGCCTCCTATTGGCCGTAGCGGCGCTCAAGTACTTGAAGCCATTCGCCGCGCGCTGTCCATCGTGTAACGTCCGGCGCGAGGATGTTGAAGCGCCGCTGTGTTCAGAGTGCGGTTGGATATACGAGGGAGCCGATGAAGACGATGATTACGTTGGAGACGACGGGAAGCTAGTCTCCTGATGGAGTGGGTGATCGCTATACTGGCCATAGGATGCCTTTTCTTTGCATTCCAAATAGTCATGGATTACGTCAAGCACAAGGCGGTCGTAGAACCTCGGATCCAGCGACTTGAATCGGCCCGTGCGGGCTTAGAGAAGAAGATTGAAGAGGCGCGAAAAGGTCTCGAGAAGGCCCAGAGCGAACTGGCGCCAACTAAGGATGAACTCGATTCGCTCGAGCGCGAGTACGTAGAGTTACAAGAACAGATCCGCGGTGAACGAGCGAAAACGCGTCGTCGCTCGCCGCTGGTCGACGGTGAAGAAGCCGATTGAGCGACGCGTCTCCCATGTTTTGGCTTGACAAGGCGGCGTTATTATTTTTAGATTCTGTGCTGCTCTGAATGACTGTACAAGTGAATTAAAAACACCTACATTACAAATGGGAAGGTGACCATGAAAATCCGGTTCTTTTCGCTCTTTTTAGCCTTGGCTAGCACGGCACTCATAGCTGGCTGTGGCGGTGAGCCTCCTGCATCTGATTTGGCTGCGGCAAAGGGAGCGCTGGATGCAGCGCGCGCCGCTGGCGCTGAGAAGTTTGCCGCTTCGGATTACTCCGCTGCACAGGGCGCATATAGCGGCGCTGAGCAGGCAGTCAATACGGAGTCCGAGAAGCTCTTCAAGAATTTCGATCAATCCAAGCAGATGATCGCGGATGCCAAAGCAAAAGCAGACCGCGCGAAAGCGGCTGCTGAAGCGGAGAAGGGCCGTCAGCGCAGTGCGGCAGAAGGCGCAATATCTGCCGCTGCAAGTACGGTTCAAGAGGCTCGCGCAAGCGTTGATGGTGCACCTGCAGGCAAGGGAACAGAGAGCGATATTGAGCAGTTGCGCTCCGATTTAAACGGAGCCGATGCAGATCTTAATGCTGCGCGCTCTGCCGTGGCGAGTGAGAACTTTGACCAGGCTCAGTCGAGCGCTCAGAGCGCCCAAAGCAAGGCGGCTCAGGTGCAGAGCGGCGTGCAGGCGGCGACTCAGAAGTATGAGGAACTGGTCGAGAAGATGCGTCCCTGGTACGATCGCATCTAAACGCTGAAATTTATCCTGTTAAGCGGTCGAGAGGTTTTTCCTCTCGACCGCTTTTTCGTATCTAAACCGCAAATGCTCGTCGCGCTATTGATCCTTATCCAGTCTCTGGCACTCGTTGCCAGTGGCCAAGCCTCGGCCCTCGATCAAAGGGCCGAGCGCCAAAGGTTGTTGGCCGAAGTGCGCTCTCAGGGGCATTCGGGTCTCTACATAGTAATTGATACACAGACCAATCGCCTGCAGCTTCGCAGGGGAGAGGATGTGCTACTTGAAGCGGTATGTGCCACGGGCAGTGGTCGAATACTCAAGGGTAAGAAACGCTGGCATCAATGGCGTTTTTACACGCCCCAAGGCCGTTTTTCCATTCTGCGCAAAGAGGACGATCCGCTGTGGATTCGCCCCGTTTGGGATTTTATAGAAAACGGGGAAGAGATTCCCATATTTGCGGAAGATAGACGCCGTTTCCAGCGCGGTGTGCTCGGCGAATACGCGCTGTATTTCGCTCCCGACTACATGATTCACGGAACGCTTTTCGAAGTCAATTTGGGTAAGAGCATAACGCATGGCTGCGTGCGTTTAGGAGCGGATGATCTACGCTATCTATACGAGCGCGTCGACGTGGGCTGTCCGGTATATATCTATT
>CALDFW010000042.1 GCA_937942165.1 uncultured bacterium
GGCACGTGGGTGCTGAATACGCAGTCGGATATGGGGCTGGAACAGGAATACGTTTTGACCCTCCAACCCAGCGGCGAATTTCACTTAATGATCAAGGAAACCAGCCCAATTGCAGCGGACGCATTCTTTGATGAGGAACGTGAAGAGGGTGGTGAGGAGATACAGGGGTGGGCGAGTTGGGAGGAGTTTATAGCGGAAGTGGACGTCAATAATAACGGGGTTGCTGACGAAGAAGATTATGAAGCATCTCGAGAACCGGAAGACGAAGAATCTTGGGATGAAGTGTTGGCCATGTTTGGCGATGAAAATGGGGATCGGGTCATTGATCAGGAAGAATACGAGAGCTTAGCGGGTAGCTATGAAGCGGCGATGAACTTGGAGGCTGAATACGAAGAGTGGATGGAAGAAGTCTTTGGCGAGACGATGGTCACAACGACGTCGATAAGGGGAACGTGGGAAGCATCAGAGCTCGACATTACCCTTACGCGGGGCGAAGTGGAATACGGATTTAACGAACTGACGCTTGGGGAATACTTCACATACATGATCGATTTCAGCTACAGGATGATGGTATTGCAGGCGGAGCAATTTGACCAAGAAGCCATGACTGAGGAAATGTTCTATCGCATGGTGCTAGCTGATGCCATGGACGGTGAGGGCAATTCGGTCGAGGTGTCAGAGTCTGCTTCTGTAGACCAACTGCGCGAGGCGGTGGTCGAAAATATGATGCAGCTCTTTGTTTTCTTAGCAGACAAACCGGCGGAATTTGGCATGGAAACGGAGAATTTTGTTCTTTCCATGAGCGACGATGGGACCACGCTAACCCATAGCGATCGTTCAACGCTAGTTTTCACTCGCTTGGATGTCAACAGCGCGGTGGAGGCCACGTCATGGGGGCATATCAAAGCGTTGTATAGATAGGTTCAGGTGCCTATTGATTAAACCTCTACTGCAAAGGATTGGCGAATGAGTCTGACCCAAACACAACTCGATCAGTTTCATCGCGACGGCTATATCGTCGTTCCCGACGTATTCTCCGAAGCAGAAATGAAAGCCGCCCAAGAGGCGATGGACGAAGTATTCTATGGCAAGCCCTTTGATGCTTGGCTGGCAGAAGTGGATGGCGGAGAAACGGCAAGCGTATCGGACGGATTCACGACTACGCACGATCACAAGGAAGGACGCTCGCAGTTTCCCACCGGTCTCCGCGCGCTTGATGGCCTCGTAGAGAACGAGACGTATCTCGATGTTTTCGAGCAATGTCTTGGCGATCGGCCTGCCTACTGCAATGCCCACCTCTTTCTGCGCTCGGGACCCACCGACAAGCGCCATGCCGAGCATCCGTGGCAGGGGTATCACATAGATCACTACACCAACTGTTTGCTACCGCCCGCTGTCCAGGTGGGGTTCTACGACTACATCAACTCGGGCGTATATCTGCACGATGTGTTGGACGACGGTGCGCCGATGATGGTGATTCCCGGTTCACACCGCGTAGCGCAGCAGGTCTATCTCGATGCATTCGCCCAGGGCAACGCCAGCGGCGGGTCTATTGACGATTTGCGCAAGGTGGGTGGTTTGGCCGATCCCGTGCCCCAGATAGGTCCACGTGGCTCGGCCGCTTTTTACTCTTCATATACGATCCACGCTGCTCAGCCCTTCCGTAACAGGCGCGTCCAGCGCGCTTTCTGGACCCTTTCGCTGTGTCGGCGGGACAACGCAGGATGGACTCGTTTTGCCAATCCGTTTATCTACGGCGAGCGCGAGCACATGATGCCTTTTTTGACGCAGACTACGCCGCGCGTGCGGTCGGTTTTCGGATTTCCCGAACCGGGCCATCCCTACTACACCGAAGAAACGCTTAGCCTACTTGCATCGACTATTCCCGGTATGGATGTGAGGCCCTACCGCGAGGCGATGGAGGAATGAACCTGTTGGGCGCTAACCACGCCCGTTGGAGTGAGTGCTCCAGCGTTATGCGCTCGGTTGGTCCCTTACGGCGATGGAGGCACGATGGCTCCGTGTGCTTTTAGCAAGGAGCGCATTGCGTCCAGCGGCACGTCGCCCGGGGTGCAGCTCTCGCTGGCTGCCAGCGCTGCCAGCGCACCGGCCCCCTGACCTGTTCCCATACTGGTCGCCTGCACGCGCAGCGCAGAGTTGGCGAGCCGGTCGCTGGAAATGCATCGACCCGCTACGAGGAAATTGCGGCTACCTTTGGGAATCATAGCTGCGCGTGGTATAGTGGGCACTACGCCTTCGGTCAGCATTTCCATATCCAGACCCGAACCTGAAGATACGTGTAGGTCGATGGGGTAAAACGAGTAGCAGACCGCATCTTCCCAGAGGCGGCCCGACTGGTAGTCGTGGACGGTTACCGTTGCTTCTCCACGGATGGTCGCCGTCTCGCGCACGCCGCATTCGGGTGCGACGTATTCGATGGTTAGGTCTTCTAAGCCGGGCTGTCTTCGTAGAAAACGATAGAGTGAGAGTAGACTCTTACGCGCCTGCAGTTCCAGCCGAGTCTTACCCGCGCTGTCCCGCGCATCAATATGATGAATGTGATTTGACTGGACGCCGCGACTGTGCAGCCAGCGTCCCAAATCGGCTCCTGTCGTATTCCACGAAGCATCTGTATAGGACAGGCGCCCCGCCTTTACTTCTGCATCAAACGCGCTGTTTAGCCGGGTAATGTCGAGCTTGGCTGGGTCGTATCCTCCCACGCGATAGGTCAGAGTCGCGGGCTGCTGTTCCTCGGGATGTTGCAGGGGTAAACCCGCTATAGATGTTGCGTTGGCATCGCCAGTGGCGTCTATCACGACGCGACTGCTGCAGCGGATGATACCTTCCTTGGCACATAAATCTACCTGCCAGCCATCGCCGCCTTCTTCTCTCAGGTCTGCTACCATGGCATGAAGAAGCATGTCCGCGCCTGATTGCACCACCGCCTCGTTACACAGTGCGCTGTAGACGTGTGGATTGACGCGTATTTGAAGACGGTGATGAGGTTGCTGATAGTGAGTGAAATCGGGCAGTGTGCCTCCGGATTCCTCTACGCATGAACGCACGAGATCCCAACCAATACCCGCTATGACCTGCTGCCCCCACGCGTGAAACAGGCCGGGAAAGTTGACGCCACCTGTTGTAGTGGTGCCGCCTAGTGCGGCGGCTTTTTCCACTAGTAGAGTTCGGGCCCCGGCTCGTCCTGCCTGTACTGCTGCGATGACGCCGGCTGTGCCGCCGCCGAGTACAATCACATCATATGGATCTGTCAGATTCATCCTCACCTCTAGTCCGTATACAAAAATGAGTTACACGTTGAGTTCATTAATAATTTGGTAGAGTCTTTCTCACTATCTATACTCTATCGCGCAAATCGGCCTGCCTTTCATTGCGCATATGTAAGCGGATCTATTCGAATTGTCAACGAAGGGTGAAAAGAGAACTATTTCTTCTACGGGCAACGTGAAAGAGAGCGTTAAAAATGTTCGGTTTACATACTGCGGATATTGTGGTTTTGGTCGCTTATCTCGTCGGCATTATTGCCATAGGAATAGGAGCGGCTCGTTTTGTAAAAAATATGGGCGACTATTTTATGCCCCGTTCGTTTGGCAAAGGTATGCTTATTATGCACGCCTTTGGCACGGGCACGCACTCAGATCAGGCCGTTGGCGTCGCATCCAAGACGTTTACCAGCGGGCTGTCGGGGATATGGTATCAGTGGCTCTGGCTATTTTGTACTCCATTCTACTGGTTAATTGCCCCCATCATGCGTCGATTTCGTGCAATCACAGTAGCCGATGTATTTACCGTGCGCTATCACCAGAGCGTTGGTATGCTCTTTGCCGTGGTGGGGATGTTCAACCTGATGGTCAATATCGGCGTAATGCTTAAAGGCTCTAGCGCCGTTGTCGCCTCTTGCTTTGGCGACGCGATCTCACCTAATACAATTATTGCTTTGATGACCATCATGTTTCTGATCTACGGGTTGGCCGGTGGGCTCGCGGCGGCAATCATCACCGATTTTATTCAGGGCATTATGACGATTATATTCTCGTTCGTTCTCTTGCCCTTTGTGCTTTCGGCCGTGGGCGGTATTGACGGTCTGCGTCAAACGATTACTGATCCGCAGATGTTTTCGTTGGTGGCACCGGCCGAGATAGGGTTCTTCTACATTGCTGTTATCGCAGTCAATGCACTGATCGGCATCGTGACCCAGCCACATACCATGGGGAATTGTGCGGCCGGTCGGACCGAGTCGGATGGTCGTTTTGGTTTTACCATAGGCAATTTTATCAAGCGTATCTGTACGATGGCCTGGAGTATAA
Source organism: uncultured bacterium (assembly GCA_937942165.1). Taxonomy (GTDB): domain Bacteria; phylum Latescibacterota; class UBA2968; order UBA8231; family UBA8231. The sequence continues at coordinate 4,326 of CALDFW010000042.1, forward strand.
CCGGGCTGGCTGCAGTCGCCTACTTTGCCGGTCGCGAAATTGAGCCTGATCAGGTCTACGGGTTAATGGCGCGCGAGTTTCTGCCCGCTATTCTGCCGGGTTTACTGGGCGTTTTTCTGGCTGCGTTGCTCGCCTCGGTGATGAGTTCGTGCGACTCATTCATGATCGCCTCATCGGCTCTTTTCACTGAAAATGTTTATAGACCTCTTAAACCGGGCCGGTCTGCCAGTCACTATCTGGCCGTAGGACGCGTGACATCCTTAGTGGTTGTGGCCGGCGGCGTATTTTTTGCCTTTTGGCTCTCCGGCGTAGTAGAGGGCTTGGAGATCTTTTGGAAGATTTCCCCGATGATGGGCATCGCCTTCTGGCTAGGCCTCTTTTGGCGTCGTGCGACGACGGCCGGGGCTTGGGCTTCGACGGCGGCCGCGCTCTTTGCGTGGTGGTTGACGACAACCGAGGCTTTTGTCGGTTGGGCGATGGGGTTGCCGGGCGCTGATTCGTTGCGCTTCGTCATAGAGCGGAGCGGTGGGGCTGAGATCTATCTGCCCTGGCAGATGATCTTCTACCTGGTGGTGGGAACGCTGGTTGGTATTGCAGTTAGCCTGTTGACCCGTCCCGTCGACGAGGGCCAGTTGGATCGCTATTATGCACTTGTTCGGACGCCGGTAGAAAGTGGTGAATCGGTTTCCTCAGAGCCTTGTACGATTCCCGACGAGATTGAGATTCCGCCTAAGAACAACGTTTTTGCCGACAGTAGTATCGAAATTATGGTGCCCGACAAGAGTTCGGTATACGGTTTCGTCGGTTCGTGGTGTTTGGTGGGATGCATGATATACTTCTTTTTTGCTATTACCCGTTAGACGGGCTGTCTGCCTGCAGATGTTCGACAAAGAAGCGCCGCTCTCTCTAACGAAAGCGGCGCTTCTTTGTTCCGTTCTATAGGCCCTTGGAATACCTATGATAGGACACCACCCTGGGTACAAACCCGAGGTGAAGTTTCTTATCCGGCATTTCTCTTCGGAGAAATATGCGTATTTACACCCGTAGGGATTAGCTCCACCTGCGCGATGCGCTAGGTGTCCCTCCATTGCCTCTGTGGTCTTAGCTCTTCAATTCAGTTTCGCTCTCGTCAAACGTGCCTGCGTCCGGATCGTCGAATACCGACGCATCAAACTTACCCTCGCTCTTGGCAACTACCGATGAGACCACCGCATCACCCGTGACGTTGACCGCTGTGCGCACCATGTCGAGCAGTCGGTCCACGCCGAGAATGAGGCCGATGCCCTCCAATGGGAGTCCAACTTGTGCAAAGACCATTGAGAGCATAATTAGTCCGACGCCTGGAACGCCCGCGGTGCCAATCGAGGCCAAAACGGACATTAGGATTACGGTCAGATAGCCCGTTAATCCTAAATCGACGTTGTACATATTGGCGATAAAAACGGTGGCGACGCCCTGCATAATCGCCGTGCCGTCCATATTAATAGTTGCGCCAAAGGGAACGGAAAATGAGGCGACTGAGTTGTCGACGCCGAGTCGCTGCGTAACGGTGCGGAGCGTGACGGGGATGGTGGCATTTGAGCTAGAGGTGCTAAAGGCGAAGACCTGCACATTTCTCATTTTTGATAGAAAGGTGATGGGACTGAGTCGTCCCAGGAACGTCAAGACCGCCTGTAGCGTTACGAAGAGATGTAGGAGCAGGACACCGATTAGGACGAGCACGTAACCGACCAGACTCAGAAATAGATCAAATCCCAAATTGGCCATGGCTTTCGCCAACAGGCAAAATACTGCGTAGGGCGCAAAGGACATGATGAGTCCCACCATTTTCATCATGACCTCATTGAGCATTGCGATACTATCTATCAGCGATGCGGTTTTTTTGCCGGCCATCAAAATGCTGACACCCGTTAGAATGGCGAAAAAGATAATCGACAGCATTTCGCCGTTGGCCATGGCCTGAATGGGATTGCTGGGAACGATACTGATCAAAACGTCGGAGAGAGGGGGGGCTTCCCTTCCGGTGAAATTGGCGTCGGACGTGGCATTCATTCCCTCGCCTATGCCGATAGCGGCAGCGACTCCGATGGCGCTTGCGATGGCTATGGCCGTCGTAAACAGATAGAGAAGAAAGCACTTGCCGCCAATTCGTCCTAAAAGCTTTAGGTCGCCAATGCCACACACGCCGCATATGAGCGAAAAGAGGACTAGGGGAACGACGAGCATCTTGAGGGCATTGACAAAGAGTTTGCCCACAATGTGGAAAAATCCGTTGACTACATAGGCGTTGAGGAAGGCACCTTCCGCCATAAGAGAGCGATCAAACACTTCCACATTTAATACGTTGATCGTTAGTCCTGCGAAAATACCTAAGAGCATCGCGACTAGTACTTTGGCCGTTAGGTTCATCGTGCAAGTTTCCTTTGTCTCAGGTTGAGTAGGTGACCCAATATAAGCAATCTGGCGCGCCTCGTTTTCTTTATGGAGAGGCCGAGTTAGCCTGGATAATCTGACTATTGGCCTAGTGGACTGTCGTCCACCACGCTTCGCTGCGCAGTTTACCAGGTAGTTGCACCATTTCTCCCAGCTGGGGGGCTAATAGAGGCACGCTGCTGTCGTCGCTCAGTTGGGTTAGCCTTCGGATGGGGTCGTCCCAGTCGTGCAGAGCGAGCTCAAACATGCCCCAATGAACGGGGAAGTGGTATGTAGCGCGTAGGTCGTGGGCCGCCTGCATCGCCTCGCGAGGAAGCATGTGGACCTCGCGCCATCGTTCGTTGTACTGTCCGCTGTCCAAGAAGACCACATCGAACGGACCATATCGGTCTCCGATTGTCCGAAAGTGCTGATCATAACCCGAATCGCCGCTAAAATAGATCTTGTGCTCTGCGCTGTGGACTACCCAAGAAGCCCACAGCGTTTCATTTGGATGGATACCATCGCGGCCTGAAAAGTGCTGTGCTGGCGTTGCGATAAATGTCACTTCGGGAAATGCCGCCGTTTCCCACCAGTCTATTTCCGTTACGCGCTCGACGTCTATCCCCCAACCCGTTAGGTGGTTTTTCACGCCTAGCGGTACTATGAAACGGGTCTCTCGTTCGACAAAGAATTCAATCGTTTCCATGTCGAGATGGTCGTAGTGGTCGTGTGAAATCAAAATAAAGTCGATCGGTGGCAGCGCCTTTAGCGGGACGGGTGGCTCCTGAAAACGGCGGACGAATAGAGAAATCGGTGAGGCGGCCTGCGAGAAAATGGGATCTACCAAGATGATGCGGCCAGCCATATTGAGTAGGAAGCTCGAGTGTCCCAGCCAAATGATCTTAAGCGATTCATCCGGTGCGCTGAAGGCCTCTATGTCTGCTTGCTGAGTAGGCAATGGACCAGGGGGACGTCCCTGTTCCGGACCATCCATCCAAGCCTTGAAAGAGTCTATACTATAGACGCGTCTGTTCATGGCCTCCATAACGTTAGGCAACCTATTTTCAAATTGTTTCTTTTCTACGTTGTAATGCTGTGACGTGGAAAATCGTTCGACGTCCTCGTCCGAGGGCCGCGTGCCCAGTGGAGCACAGCTCAATAGCGCAATTGCCAAGCAAGCCGAGTGCAAATAGGTTGTTCGGAAATACATAGTTTGGTATACCTAAGCAGTTCGATAAGAGCGGGACAGGATGAGTGTATGCAGCTATTTTGATGGGAATGGCACCTGTCGATAGATTGACGCCGATGCCTATTGACCGGTGACCGCTAAATATACGATGAAATTGAGACGATCGTAAGAGATCGATAACGAGATCGCGCTCAACAGACCAGCAGTATACACAGGGAGGAATACAATGACTACCGAAAGACGAGGTAGAGTAGAGGGAAAATCAGCTATAGTCACCGGCGCAGCGTCGGGCATTGGTGAAGAGACCGCCGTGCGCTTAGCCGAAGAAGGCGCAGCCGTATGCGTTGCCGATATTGATCGAGACAACGGTCGGCGCGTGGTCGAGCGGATTAAAGAAGCCGGCGGTCAGGCAATTTTTGTGGCGACGGACGTCACCAAGACGGCCCCTATTCGCCGCATGATTGAGCGAACGGTGACCGCCTTTGGCCGCTTAGATATATTGCATAATAACGCGATTTGGTTTCGCCACGGTTCGGCCACTGAGCTCGATGAAAAAGATTGGGACAAGACGCTCAATGCCGGTTTGAAAGCCGTGTTTGTCGCTGCTAAGTACGGGATCCCAGCTATGCGTGCCAACGGCGGTGGCGTCATAGTTAATACCGCTTCCGTGCACTCGTTGGTTAGTTTTGCTACCTGCACCGCGTACGATTCAGCCAAGGCCGGTCTATTGGGCTTAACGCGGACCTTGGCGTTGGACTACGGTCCTGATATTCGCGTCAATGCCGTGCTGCCAGGGGCGATTCTGACGCCGCTTTGGGACAACTTAGAGGTACCCGAAAAGGAGCGTAAACGATACGCCCAAATGGTGCCGGCTAAGCGGTTGGGAACCGGTCGCGATATTGCCAATGCCGTGCTCTACTTGGCTTCAGACGAGGCTTCTTTTGTCACCGGCACGTCGCTGGTCGTTGATGGTGGCCTCTTGTGCCGCACTGAATAGGGAGATTATCATGCTTACGCGAGAGCAGGTAGAACAGTTTAACGCGCGGGGTTACACGGTGTGTCCGGGTTTTCTCGCCGCAGAACAGGTCGATGCATTACTCGCTGAAACGGCCCGCGCTACGCAGGGGCATACGCTAGCCGAACACGACGCCGAACGCATGGAAATGGAACCGGGGCAGTCACCCGAGGGAACGGCCGTGCGCCGGCTATACGAACCGTGTTCATACTACGGCGTGTTTGAGCAGCTTTCACAAGGGGAGACCCTACTCGACTGCATTGAGCAACTCTTCGGGCCGAACCTCCTCTTTCACTATTCCAAGCTGAACATGAAGCCGGCCGAGTTGGGATCGGTCGTGGAATGGCACCAAGACCTATCCTACTATCCGTTGACCAATACCGATTCACTCGCAGTGCTATTCTACCTCGACGATACGGACGCCGAGAACGGGGCTCTACAGCTCCTGCCGGGTCGACATCGGGCACCGCTGTTAGGGCATAGTCAGGACGGTTTTTTTCAGGGACGACTGATGGAGGAGGTCGACGTGTCGGAAGCCGAGTTGGCTACCGGGCCTGCGGGAACGGCGGTCTTTATGCACGGCATGACCCCGCATGCATCGGCTCCAAATAACTCGACGCGGCCGCGTCGCACGCTGATTCTCAGCTATCGCGCAGCCGATGCCTTGCCCATATACTGTGGACCTATGACCCCCAAGAACGAGACCTTTGTGCGGCTCGTGCGCGGCGAGCGGGCTTCGGTGGCGCGCTTTGATCGCACCGTATTCCCGATTCCGCAGTACAAGGAGCAGACGGCCTCGCTATACGAGCTGCAGGCTCGATCTAAGCAGGGCCTGCTGGGATCGCAATAAATCCGATCGTGCAGCTTATTTCCATGCGTTAGCCCACGGTCGATATAAAAGCATACAGGAGAACTCCTCATGGAAGTCGCACCGCGTATTCACCGGATTGAAGCTCCACTAGGCGATCGCTTTGTCTGCATGTATCTGTTTGTAGGGACGGAGAGTGCCTTACTGCTCGATACCGGTCTGGACGGGATGCCGAGACAGTATCTGGTGCCCTATATGGATGGGATTGGGCTCAAACCCGAAAAAATCCGCTATGTGATCAATTCACACGCCGATTTTGATCACACTGCCGGCAATGCATCCGTGCGCGAACTGTGTCCGCAGGCCGTCTTTATGTGCCATGACTTGGATCGGCACATGGTAGAAGATATTGAAGCCATGATCAGACTGCGCTACTCGGAGTACGAGCAGGATCACGGTATTGGTGACGGAGACGAGGTCAAAGAGTTTATTCGCAATTCAACGCGCCATATCCCCATAGACGTGGCCCTGCAGGGAGGCGAGGTGCTGCATTTGGGTGGAGGATGGCATATTGACGTATGGCATACGCCCGGTCACACCTACGGGCATCTGACGCTGCTTGACCGAGCGAGTAATACGCTGGTTATCGCCGACGCTGCGCTGCACAATGCGGTGCCGACGGCTCACGGCGCGCCGGCGTTCCCTCCGACCTACCGCTATGTGGACACGTATATCGCGTCGATTCAGCGGTTGGCCGGCCAGGGGGTCACTACGATGCTGACCAGCCACTATCCCGTATACCGCGATGCAGAAGTCGCCGAGTTTTTGGGAGAGAGTCGGACCTATGTCGAACGCGTAGACCAGGCGTTGGTCGCCCAACTGCAAGAGCGTGCTGAGGGCTATACGCTACGTCAGTTGTGCGATGCGTTAGGGCCGGTTTTGGGCGAATGGCCGGCTGAATCGTCTGCCTATTTATGCTTTCCGTTAATGGGTCACTTGGAGCGTCTAGTGCAGCACGGCCGGGTGGAGGTGGAACGGGCAGATGGGGTGATTGTTTACAAGTGGAAGTAAGACCGTTGGTCAAGATATAGATTTGTGTGTTGGTTTAATCTTAGTGCAGCAGCGTGCATTGCTGTGGATGTACCTGCTTCTTTTAATATGCCTATTAGTCAGGAGAGTAATATGAGACGCGCATTACTTCTATTATTTTGCTTGCCCGTTACAACCTTGTTTGCACAGGACGAAGTGCCTGCCTCCCCTTGGGAACACGGTTTGACGGGGGCGGCAAACCTAACTCAGGTAGCGTTAAAAGACTGGGCTCAAGGAGGCGAAGATGCTCTGGCGTGGACGCTTACACTCAACGGTAAATCGACCTACACTAGCGACAAGATAGATTGGAATAATACCTATCAGTTTGCCTTTGGCCAGAGCAAGCTCGGCGATCAAGATATTCGTAAAACAGACGATAAGATCGCGTTGGGAACAACGCTGACATACAAGGTTGGAACGCTGATTAATCCGTATATAGGTGCGACGTTAAAGACGCAGTTTGCCCGCGGCTATAACTACGGAGGGGCTGAGCCGACTGGTATATCCCAGTTTATTGACCCGGCCTATATAACGCAGAGTGCGGGTGTGGGCTATCAGCCACGTGAAGAGGTAAAAACGCGCCTCGGTCTGGCCATGCGCGAGATTATCACGCGCGACTACAACAGCTTTACGGATGATCCGGAGACCGAGAAGATTGAAAAAAGCCGGTTTGACGGCGGGTTGGAAGGCGTGGTCGAAACAGAGTGGCCACTGAACAAAATAACCCTATTCACTTCGAAGCTGGAGATCTTCGCACCTCTGACTGCGCTGGACGAAACGGCTGTCAACTTGGACAATACGGTATTGGTCAAAGCGGGTAAATACGTGACGGTCAATCTCAACGTGCAGGTCATAGACGACGTGACGGCGAGCAAAAAGACGCAGGTAAAGCGCGCGATTGCGGTCGGTTTGAGCTATGCTTTCATAGAGTAGGTTCGAGACCGGGCTGCCGCATGAGTG
>CALDFW010000043.1 GCA_937942165.1 uncultured bacterium
AGGTAAAACCAAGACCCGCTCGGCATGGAGAACCTATTCAGCACGTCGTTGGCAATCTGCGGATCGGCCACGTGCCCGCGGTGATCGGTGTGCCACGTGCCCATCCCTTCGCCAGCCGTGCGCAAAATAGCCGCCGAGCGATGGAGGCAGACCTCGTCTGTTCCGTGCACCGCGCGCACGTAGTTTAAGTAGGGCTCGTGTTCGGCCAGACGCCACAGCGCGTGACTGGTCTCGGCAAACATCATGTGGTAGCGATTAGAAGCCTCTCCCAGATCGCGCTGCGGATCGAGCGCCTCGTCAATCTCTCCCTTGAGCTCTTCCACCCAGTCAGCGTCAATCATCCGGCGAATTACGCAGTAGCCATACTCGTCGAGACAGCGCAGGGCTTCCTCTATCTGATCGCGCTCAAAGTAGACGTTATAATCGGGCTGATAGTCGCTCATATGCGCACCTTAGCCGCGTTCTGTAACCTCTAATAGGTGGTAGCCAAACTGAGTCTGCACGGGACCCAACACGGTGTTGAGTTCACCGCTAAATACAACCTCATCAAACTCTTTGACCATTTGTCCCGGACTAAACGTTCCCAACTCTCCACCCTGGCGTCCCGACGGACAGGATGAATGCTGGCGCGCTACATCGGCAAAATCGGCACCTCCCTCAATTTCAGCTTTCAACTCCAAGCACTTCTCTTCACTGTCGACTAAAATGTGTCGTGCACTGGCACTGGCCATCGTATTTCTCCCCGTTCTTTCACTGTGTGTTCAGACGCGTTTTACCGAGGCGAATCTCGCCCCAGCATATACCCCTGTTAAACTAGCTAATTCGACGTTTTCCACCACCTCTTGCCGATCCCTATAACCTCTCCTATGCAAGCCCGTACAGGCGCACGGCATTATCGTGCAATATGCGCCGCTGTTCCTCTTCGCTGTGGCCTTTTACAATCTGCCTCAGCGCCGCCACCCATTCTCCCAGCGGGGCACCCAGCGTGCACACCGGCCAATCGCCGCCAAATACCGCGCCATCGGCACCAAAAGACGCGATGCAGTGTTCTACGGTGGGCGCCAGCGTTTCCGCCGTCCATCCTTGGGGTGCACGTGCGACAATCCCCGACAGCTTGCATACGACGTTGGCATGCGCACCGAGGGCCTGCATATCGTCCATCCACTGCTGGCGATCGTGGGAAAAGGGATTTTCGAGGTCGGGCTCGACGTCCCCGCTGACAACCTGCGGATCGGCGTTGCCGCAGTGATCGACGATAAAGAGCGTGTCCGGACACTGCTCGACGAGGGCGACGGCATCGCCCAGTTCCGAAGGACGCATGCACAGGTCAAAGCACTTACCCATAGAGCCGAGCAGGTGCATACCCTCGACAAAGCGCGGTTCGACGCAGGTCCCGCGCGCTGCGCTGGGCACGTGCAGCACCTGCCGCACCCCTTTGACGTAGGCATTATCGCTAAACCGCGCCAAATAATCGGCAAATCCCGCATCGCCCGGACTACCAGAAATCACCGCACCAGCCATGGGATTATCGTCGCGCGCGCACAGATCAGAAACAAAATCGACCTCGGCAAAACGCTGCTCGGGTGCCACGTCGACTTCCATATACACCGTCTTGGCCACGCCGCTCTCCGCCGTTGCGCGCTGGTAGTCGTCCATGCGATAGTTGTCATTGAGCGCTTCTACATCGGCCAACCACGGCAGTGAAAACTGCTCCAAGTCCCAAAGGTGCTGATGGGTATCGACAATGGGTATCATATTCCTCTCCTTTTAGGGAAGACAGTGTTGGTCAGAAAGCCGGTCGGTGACAAAGGCGTGCGCCGGCGCATGCCCTATCAACAATTCAACGCGCGAACGCAGCGCCGCCCACTGCGGCGTTACGCCACAGCCCCAAAACAGCGCCATTTGTCCCTCGGGTATGTCCTGCAAGGGGGGCCCGACAATGGGTTGCTCTAGATCGACGCCAATCGCCGATGGGTCGCCCATATGAAGCGGCGCTCCGTGGTTGTAGACAAATCGACTCGTCAGCTGACAGGCGACAACTGCCTGAGCCGGTGACATGAGGCGCATAGTAACGACCATCGGACCAGCAAAGCGACCCGCCGCCTCCGTCTCGATCGCTGTTTCATAAAGCCAGGTCTGCCCTTTGGGAACGCCGGCTCGCTCCAGCGCATCGTCAAAGCTCATGCCCGAACCAATCAAAAAAGCCACGCTATCGGCGCGCCATAAATCGGTGATATCCGTGCGCTCCTCGCTGCGCTGACCGTCGCGATACACGACGTAGCGCGATAGGTCCGTGCGCACGTCTGCGCCGGGTGCTAAGCGATGCGGCGCGGGGTCGCCCGGATCGGTCACTTCCAGCAGCGGACAGGGCTTGGGGTTGCGCTGGCAGTAAACGAGAAAATCGTAGGCATCGGCTCTGGGCAGCACAACCAGATTGCACTGTACGTATCCGGGCACCGCGTGCTTGGTCGGTCCAGTCCACTCGCCCCTGCGCATGGCCAAGCGCGCAGCGCGGGCAGGATGATCACACTCACTCATCTATGAGATCCTCCCGCCGGAAAACACGTCGCCGTCCTCGCATCGAAAAAGGCGCACTAAGCGCGCACCTGAATCCCGTATATGCGCTGCGCGTTGCCGGAAAAGAACGCATCACTCACCTCGGCACCGCGTTCCCGACAGTAGTCTCGCACGACTTGAGTGCATCGGGCATAGGTCCCAGCCCGTTCGCACACCGGCCAGTTGCTTCCGAAAAACACGCGCTCTGCCCCAAACAGATTCCACATCGCATCGAGTGCCGGGCGGTAGTGGTCTACCTGCGCTGGGGCCGGCTGGATATCGCTGTGTTCCATCAGCGCCGATACCTTCATCGACGTCTGCGGGTGCTCGGCGACGCGGCGCATACGATCTAGCCATTCCCGGGGCGGCTCCTGCCCGTTGACCGGCACCTGTCCAACGTGTTCGATAACCACCCTTAGCTCGGGAACCTCTTCGATGAGGGCGAAAAAGCCGTCGGCCGCCGCGCGCGGAAAGTTTACGTCGAGCACCAGGTCTCGTGCGGCTAACTGACGCATCTTGTCGACAAAATCATACCTGTTAAGATCGGCAAAGTAGTCACCCCAAAAGCGCACGCCGCGAAAGAGAGTGCGTGTTGAAAAGCGCTCCAAATCGCGTTCAAACGCAGCATCCTCCGGCTCGAGGCGACCAACCAATCCCAGTATAAACGGCTCGTCATTGGCTAGGTCCAAGATCCACTCATTGTCGCTAATCCAGGCGCTAGCCTCTACGACCACGGCTCCGACGACGCCCTCGGGCACGGCCTGCGCCTTGAGGTGCACCGGCAGCGTCGGCCGGTAGAGAAGGTCGTTTTTCGGATCGGGCCAGGGCGCTCCTTCCGGACGAAATGGATTGTATATGTGTACGTGCGTGTCGATAATCACCGCGTCTTCTCCTGCAATATGGGCCAGCCGCTAGTGCGTGCCCATCCACTTAACCTTGTAATAGGGGTCGAGGTTGGCCATGACCTGCTCCAACTCGTATTCGTCTTCCGCATCGAGTCGCACGATACCCGGGGTGCGCATTTCGGAGCTGCTCAGCACGCCGCGACGCACGAGAATAGTCTTACATACGCGCAACCCGAGCAGCAGCAGTAGATTGATCTGCGGCAGCAAAGCGTTAAAAATCTCCCGCGCCCGCGCCTCGTCTCCCGCCTGGAAGGCGTCCCATATCTGCACGTGGATATCCACCGCTTCTACAGCGGGCATAAATCCCGTTGCACCGCGGCGCAGTTCGGACAGCATCCAGCGTCCGTGCCCGCCGCCAAAGACGCCCAAACAGCCCTCCTTTACTTCTTTGACCACGGCGCTGATCTCGTGCGCGCTGGGCATCTGCTCCTCTTTTAGGTAGGATATGTGCTCTACTTCGGCAAAGAGATCGCGCATAAAAGAGGCCGTAAGGCCCCCCGAGGTGTGCTGAAGGAAAACCGGGCGCTGTGCCGTTTCGGCGATCGCCTCGTAGTAGGCGCGCACCTCTTCGGGGGTTCCGCCTGAGAGATAGGGCGGCAGCGCGACAACCGCGTCGGCCCCAGCGCGCACCGCGCCTTGGGTGCAAGCGACTGCGACCTCTTTGCTGGGACCCGCTACGCCGGCAACGACCGGCAGCCTGCCCGCAGCCGCATCGACCACCACGCCCGTTAGCTGCTCCCGCTCTCCCTCACTCAGATACTGAAATTCGCTACCCAATACGGGAAAAACGAGGCCGTGGGCCCCGCCCTCTACGCAGAATTCTACCTGCTTCTGCATTGCTTCAATGTCCAGCGCACCGTCTGCTCTTAGCGCCGTCTGCAT
>CALDFW010000044.1 GCA_937942165.1 uncultured bacterium
AAACACTCTGTTCTGAACGGCCAAAAAATCATGGTGGTCAAGCCGGAAGGAGATGGTCCGATGCAGCTTGCGCTGGACGGCGTAGGGGCCGGCATCGGTTCGCTTGTCCTCGTCTCTGAGTCTGGAACGGCTGGTGGTCAGGTCACCGGATGGGAACATCCGCCGGCGCGCAGCGTAATTGTCGGTATTATAGACGGAGCGTAAAAGTATGAAGCTGGGTAAAGTAGTCGGCACCGTTGTGCTGTCGCAGTACATTGAGGCGTATCAGGGGCGGTCGTTACATCTGGTAATGGAACTGGACGAAAATCTGCAAACCGTAGGGACTGCAGAGGTCTGTGCCACATGGGAAGCGCGCAGTGAGGGGGAAATAGTAATTTTTGAAGTTGCCAGAGAAGCCGCTAACGTGGCCGATCCGGCAATTCCGTCTGATGCATCGATCATTGGCAAAGTCGAGAAGGTGCACATAGACCAGTAGAAAATAGAGTGGGGAAATCGAGCGCAAACGCCTCTCTCACACGGTGAACAACGGACCGTGCGAGAGAGGCGTTTGCCGTAATTGCAGTGGGCGGCGGGACCCTCGTGAATGCCTAGGGCGCCACGACGCTGTTGTTCAGTTGTCCAATTCCTTCAAGCTCGATAGTAACTTCATCTCCAGGTTTGAGCCACACGGGTGGTTTGCGTGCAAAGCCAACGCCTTGTGGCGTGCCTGTGAGGATAACCGTGCCCGGAAGTAAGGTCGTATCTTGGCTGAGAAAGCTGATGATTTCAGCGACGGAAAAAATCATATCTCCCGTCGTATGGTCCTGCATCGTCTGGCCGTTTAGAATGGTCTTTATGCCCAAGTCTTGGGGATCGGCGACTTCGTCCGCAGTTACCAAGACGGGTCCGAGCGGGCAGAATGTATCAAATCCCTTGCCGCGTATCCATTGACCTCCACCGGCATTGAGCTGCCATTTTCGGGCCGATACGTCGTTGGCACACGTGTAACCCAGTACGCAATCAAGCGCGTCCTCTACGGCTACATCGCGCACCGGTTTTCCGATAACTGCGGCCAGTTCGCACTCGTAGTCTACCTCTTCGTCCTGCTGACAGGCCGGTAGGCGAATTGGATCCCCAGGGTGGCACAGCGCGCTCGTGGGTTTGGCAAATACGATGGGTAATTTGGGCTCTTCCATGCCCGATTCGGCGGCGTGCTCGCGATAGTTTAGCCCGATACAGTATATGTTGACGGGATCGACAGGGGCGAGAAGTTTTGCAATAGATGCGGTCGCCCCACTTGGCGATAGGCCCTCATATAGATCGCCCTGTAATATCTCTGCGGTCTTATCTTGGCTTTCCAAGCCGTAGTGTTCGCGATTTTTGTCGTCTAAAAAACGAATGATGCGCATATACGCTCCTTTTCTTAGAAATCTTGTAGGCGATCAAGGTAGGATTTGTAGATCGTGTGTGTCAAGCCGGTTTCACCTTGACGGAGGCAGTGGCCCCGACTATTTTTCTGTGGCTATTTGTAACAGATTTTCGCGATAGAACTTGAATGAGGTGAATGGCGTGGCTCAAAACGCGAGCGAAGAGCAGATTCGCAAGATAGTTGAAGAGGTTGTAACCCGGATTGTAGCTGATGGTAGCGGTGTTTCTGATCGCCCCTTGGCCAGTGGGGACAGCGGCGTTTTTACTTCTATGGATGATGCGGTACAGGCTGCTACCCAAGCTCAGATTGAGCTAGCTGCCATAACGCTTGAGCAGCGTAAGTCGATCATAGAGGCAATCCGCCGCGTGTCGCGCGACAGTGCAGAAGACTTTTCCCGCCGCGCTCTCGCCGAGACCGGTATGGGGCGATTGGAAGATAAAATCCAGAAGCACCGGGTTGCGGCCGACGCTACGCCGGGTATGGAAGACCTCGAAGCCAAATCGTGGACGGGAGATCACGGTCTCACCGTAGTAGAGATGGCTCCCTACGGGGTAGTTGGCGCGATAACACCCTCAACGCATCCCGTGCCGACGATGGTAAACAATGCCATCTGCGTGATTTCGGCGGGTAATTCGGTGGTTTTCAACGTGCATCCGGGAGCGAAGGACGTCTCAATGCACGCCGTGCGCTTGCTCAATCAGGCTATTGTGCAGGCTGGGGGCCCCGTCAATCTGTTAACGGCAGTAGCCGAACCAACGTTGGAGACGGCCAACGAACTCTTTACGCATCCCGGTATTCGCATCCTGTTGGTCACGGGGGGACCTGGCGTTGCACAAGCGGCCATGGCCAGTCCGAAAAAAGCCATTGTTGCCGGACCCGGGAATCCGCCTGTGGTAGTCGATGAAACGGCGGACCTCAAAAAAGCAGCCAGAGACATCATAGATGGCGGGGGATTTGACAACAATATCCTCTGTATCGGCGAAAAACAAGTTTTTGTCGTTGACAGCGTAGCAGACGAGCTAATGCGCCACATGGTTGACTACAGCGCCTACGAACTGAACGCCCAGCAGGTCGAAGCACTCTCTGCGGTGGCATTTGTCACGGGCTCTGACGGGCATCCGCTGGCCAGCCGCGAACTGGTTGGACGCAGCGCGTGGGTATTAGCCGAACGCATTGGAATTAAACTGGGCGAGTCGGTGCGCATGCTCATTGGCGAGACCCGGGCGGATCACGTATTCGTTCAGGAGGAGCAGATGATGCCCTTTCTGCCGATCGTGCGCGTGCGAGACGTAGATGAAGGGATTCGCTTAGCCCTCGAGTCGGAACATGGATACAAGCACACGGCTATAATACACTCTCGGAATATCGATAATATGCACAAGATGGCCTGCGTTATGGATACGACGATCTTTGTCAAAAACGGTCCATCTTTTGCCGGTGTTGGTCTCGGTGGCGAAGGGTTTGGCACGTATTCCATCGCGAGTCCGACCGGTGAAGGATTGACTTCTCCGCGGACCTTTACGCGCCAGCGCCGCTGTGCACTCGTCGACTATTTCCGCATCACCTAAGTTGGCCCTGTCATGATACTGGGACAGGTGCGCGGGCGCGTTGTGTCGACTGCGAAAGTCGATAACCTAAACGGCAAGAAGCTGCTGGTCGTGGAAGTTGTCTCCGTTCGTGAACATGGTCTGGTGCGCACGGGCCGCGAGATGGTCTGCGTAGACGCCGTGCAAGCGGGAGAAGGCGAATTGGTGTTTGTGGTGCAGGGATCTTCTTCTCGTATTGCGCCCGAAATGCGAGATGTACCTACGGATGCAGTGATTGTCGGCATTATAGATTCTCTGCAGTCGATGGGCGAGGCTATGGAGTTACACGATTAATATGGCAACAGGTGATACACAGGGCTTGGATCGATCGGCGATAGAAGACATTGTGCGGCGAGCAGTCTATGACTTTATGCCCGACGTGCAGTTGGGACGGACGGCAGATGCCGCATTGTCGCCTGTGCCTCGCTTGGTCGTCAATATCTCGGCGCGTCACATCCATCTCAATCGAGAAGCTATGGATGTGCTCTTTGGTCCTGGAAGCGAACTGACGGTTCAAAAAGATCTCTATCAGGAAGGAGCCTTTGCTGCTGAGGAGACGCTTGCGGTGTTTGGTCCGCGCAAGCAGGTTATAGCCAACGTGCGCGTTTTGGGCCCACTGCGCGACTATAATCAGGTGGAACTGGCTTTTACCGATGCTCGATTCTTGGGTATTGATGCTCCAGTTCGTCTGAGCGGTAACGTTTCGAACACCCCGGGCTGCTTTCTCGTAGGACCGCATGGGGGACTCGAACTGACCGAGGGAGTGATTCGGGCGGCTCGACATGTCCACATGAGTCCTTCGGAGGCTGACTACTACGGAGTGAAGGCTGGTGATCTCATGCGTTTGGTGGTCGATAGTGAACAGGGAGGGACATTAGAGGGACTTATTTGTAGGGTGAGTGATGCAGAGAAGTTGGAAGTTCACTTAGATACAGACGAGGGCAATGCCCTCGATTTAGTGCACGCACGAAAAGTATACGTAGAAAAGTAGAGTAGACTTCGCACACACCAGGAGGAAAGCGATGTCGGATGCAATAGGTATGGTAGAAACCGTCGGTCTGCTGGGAATTGTAGAGGCAGGCGACGCCATGGCCAAAGCGGCTAGCGTACAGCTATTGGGCTGGGACAAGGTCGGTTCAGGTCTGGTTACGGTGTTTTGTTCAGGAGACGTTGCAGCAGTAAAGTCGGCCGTGGATGCGGGATCGACGGCTGCAGCTAAAGTGGGTCAGGTGCATTCAGTGCACGTAATTCCTCGGCCGCATGAGGAGTTGGGTGCCATCATGCCCGAGCGCGGAGAAAGCGGCGAGGGAGAGGGCGTGCGCGCTCTGGGACTCATTGAGTCGCGCGGTGCCACGGGTGTCATTGAAGCGGCTGATGCGATGAGCAAAGCGGCCGACGTGGACATCGTTAGAGTGCAAGAAATTGGTGGGGGTTATATAACCGTTTTGGTAAGCGGCGATGTGGGCTCCGTACAAGCATCCGTCAGCGCAGGCGCAGAGGCGTGCGAGCGAGTAGGCGAGCTTGTGTCACAGCACGTAATTCCGCGTCCGCACGACGATGTGGTCGCCCTCTACTTGAGCTAATAGGAGATGGCAATGAAAGCACTTGGTATGGTAGAGACGAAAGGGTTGGTGTGTGTAGTTGAGGCCTTGGACGCAATGCTGAAAACGGCGGATGTTAGCTTTGCTGGTCAAAAGCGCGTGGGAAGTGGTTTTATCGCAGTCTTGGTCGAAGGCGATGTCGCGGCGGTCAAGGCTGCAGTGGACGCCGGGGCCAGCGCTGCACAGCGCGTTGGAGAACTGCGCAGCGTGCATGTTATACCGCGTCCCGTTTCGGGCCTAACGCAGCATTTAGTCTAGCGCATTTTTACCTGAATGCCTTCCATCCTCTACATAGAAGAGGCCGTTGTTACAGGCGATCTCCTGTCGCGTCTGCACGGGGACGAGAGCGAGATCCGCATTGCGGATTCGTCAATCGTTACACCCACTGGTTGGGACTATATTCGGCAACATCGGGTCCAGCTGAGCAAAGGGGAGGCTCCTGCTTCTCCGCGGTGTTCTCCAAATGGGGTGGCCGATGTTTCACAGATTTCCGAAGTGGAACCTCCGCAAATGGATGGTGCTGGGCGCTGTGAACATCCCGGCCGTTCGTGCGGCTGTCAGACCGAAGAGTTTGGCTCGGGATACGTAGAGCCTAGCTCGTGCCACGACTGCGCTATTTTTCACATGAAGCGGCGCGGCGAGTCTGGAGCTGACTGCCATGGGTGCAACCGGCGCGTGCTCTTAGACCAACTGGCCGAATCGGGTCAGGGCGTTGATCCGGAACAGCTGATCCGGGAAGTAACGTCGTTGGTCGAGGATCGTCTGGAGGACTAGTATGCCCGCCGCTATCGGCCTGATAGAAGTAGAAGGCGTCGCAGGTATCATCTTGGCTGCCGATGCGGCCGTCAAGGCGGCTGATGTAGATCTGTTGGGCTGGGACTCAATCGGTGGTTTCACCACCGTGCTATTCAGTGGTTCGATTAGCGATGTTGGCGCCGCTTTGTCCAGCGGGACAGAAGCAGCTCGTCAGGTAGTAGAACACGTTGTTTCAGCGCCCGTGACGCAGCCATCAGAACCGTGTCTTAGTTTTGTCAGTAATGCGGTGCAAAAAGATGCGCTCGTGCGCGGTGGAGCTCTCGGGCTGGTCGAGACCCACGGCTATGCTGCACACGTCTACGTGGACGACGAAATGGCTAAGGCCGCAGCCGTGGATGTCGTAGAGGTTCTCACGGTTCACAACCGCGTTGTATGTTCGTTGGTGCAGGGTGACGTCGGTGCCGTGCGTGAGGCGATTGCTCGGGCCCAGACGCGCCTACAAGACTACCCCCATCTCATGATCACAGCCGTGCTGCCGCAGCCTCGTCCAGAGGTGTTGCAGGCTTTTGTCAGATCGTCGCAAGGAGCAGGCAGTGTCTAGCGCTATTGGCGTTTTGGAAACGCGCGGTATGGCATCTCTCGTTAGCGCTGCCGATGCCATGTTGAAAGTGTCAGACGTAGAGGTAGTGGGTCGACACGGCATAGGTTCGGGATGGGTGACGGCGATTATTGAGGGGAGCGTAGCTGACGTACAGACGGCCATTGCCGTCGGCGAAGTCGAAGCGCAGCGCTATGGGGAACTGATCTCTTCCGAAACAATTGCACGGCCTGATGAACGCGCACAGGCTGCGATGCCGCACGGTATCAGCCCTATGGATCAGCCCGGTGATCAGCGCGCGTTGGGCATCGTCGAGACTCAGGGATTGGCTCCCCTTATTGCCGGTGCGGATGCGATGGTTAAAGCTGCTGCCGTCGATCTGTGCGGTTGGGCCTTTATAGGCGGTGCACTCTGTCATGCGGTGGTGCGTGGCGACGTAGCTGCCGTGCAGACGGCCGTTGATGCCGGACGTCGCGCCGCCGCTGCGGTTGGGACGGTCTATGCAACGCTCGTCTTGCCCCAGCCGATTGCAGGGATTGTACCGCTGCTGCCCGCTTCGTCAGGAGATCCGGCCCGCTCCGGTGGTGCACTCGGCATTGTGGAAACGATCGGTTATACGACGGTCGTTGCGGTGAGCGATGCTATGGTAAAAGCTGCAGATATAGAGGTCGAGAGGCTGAGTATAGGTAGCGGCGGTCGTATTGCCGCTCTTGCCGTTGGGAGTTTAGATGCCGTGCAAGCGGCCGTAGCCACCGGTCGAGACGAGGCCACCTCTTTGGGCGGCTTGGATGGTGCGGCGCTGCTCCCACGTCCCGACGAGATGACGATGCGCTGTTTTGCCGGAGCACTTAACGGGCCTCGTGTCAGCACCGCTCGTCGAGCGTTGGGACTAATTGAAACTCGCAGCACCGTGGGTCTTGTGCGCGCAGTCGATCAGATGCTCAAAGCGGCTGATGTAGAATATGAAGGTAGCTATAAAGTGGGATACTTTCTCACGGCCAGTGCGATTCGCGGCGATGTGGGGGCCGTGAGAGTTGCTGTTGAAGCGGGGGCGCAAGAGGCGGAGAAACACGGAGAACTCGTCTCGGCTCACGTGATCCCTCAGCTTTATGGAGATGTCGAACAGCGTTTGCTACACCGTTAAAAAAATGATGCATGGTGCGTGAAAGAGATGTCAATTGCAGAGGGAGTACGAATATGATTCGCATAGATGATTCCGTCGTTACAGCACAGGTGTTACAGGATAGATTGGGCTCTGAGCGCGCAGTAGAACTGTGTCCTCGGGCAAAGTTAACCCCTTCGGCGCTCGATCTGTTACGCGAACGCGGCATTGAGATTGTGCGGCGAGAAGCCGGCTCTACTGGTAGCACTGGCGTTGGGTCATCTCTTGCTCCGGCTTCGGGCGAGCGGCGAGATTTCAAAGGTATCTTCTGTCCTAACATCGTGATCTTCGACGCCAATGGTAAGATTAACTACGGCGAGATGGAACGCTATGTGAACTGGCTGATCGACGCGGGCATACACGGTTTATATCCGAACGGAAGCACGGGTGAATTTGTGCGCCTCTCCTGGGAAGAGCGTCAGGATGTCGTGCGTCTCATTGCCGAAGTAAACAATGGTCGCGTGCCGATCTTGGCTGGGGCGAGTGAAGCCAATACGCGAGACGTGCTAAAAATGGCAGAGTTTTATGCATCCATTGATGTAGATGCGATTTCGCTTGTTCCTCCGTACTACTATAAGATCTCAGACGAGAGCCTCTTCGAGTACTTTGCCGAAATTGCCGAACAGTCACCACTCGATATTCTTCTTTACAACATTCCGCAGTTTACTCAAGAGTTACCCTTGGAACTGATGGAACGCCTACTGCCGTACGAGCGTATCTTTGGCACGAAAGACTCTAGCCGAGACTTACCGCGGCTGATAAATACAATGCATCGTCTGCGTGCTCAGCGCCCCGACTATGTGGTACTGGTTGGCTGTGAAGAGATCCTCTTTCCATCGGTTATGATGGGAGCCAGCGGTGGTACCATCGCCACGTCGGGTATTGTGCCAGAGGTAATTGTAGAACTGTATAATCAGGCGATGGCAAATAACATCGATAGAGCGCGAACTCTGCAGTACCGCATCTTGGACTTGATCAACATTATGCTCTTAGGCGTGAATTTTCCCGAAGGATTTAAGACGGGCGTGGCTGTTCGCGGTTTCGACGTAGGGCCTGCTCGTACGTCTGCAAGTGATGGTGAACAGGAATATCTTCTCAAGCTCGAGTCTCAGATAGGGTGTGTCCTGAGTGATATGGGCTACGCCGTGCGCGGTGCCCGCGCCTGTCCCGTTACAAACCTGCCGCCTATTGTAGGTCGTTGACACCTGCACTCGGCGCTCGCGTTCTCGTTGTAGGGGCTGGCATTGTAGGTCGTTCCATCGCCTACTACCTATCTCGTGCCGGTGCTCGAACCCTTCTCATTGAGGCCCGTGAGGGGCCTTCTGATGCCAGCCGTGCTTCGCTGGGTGTGCTGACTCATTTTAGCGGTGGTCAGAGCGTCTATGGCCTGTTTATACGAGATAGTCACGCGGTGCATGGGCCGCTGGCCGACGAACTGTTTGAAGAAACGGGAATCGACGTTGGATGGCGTTCTCTGGGGGGCCTTGATCTCGTAATTGATAGAGAAGACGAGGCCCTTGTAGAAGCACAGTGGGATCAGGGACGGGTGCGTGGAGTGCCCGTTGAACGGCTCAGCGGAGCGGACGTTCGTAGAATAGAGCCCTCCCTTGCTAACGAGGTGCGCTGGGGGCTTTATTTTCCCGAAGATCAGCGCGTATCGCCGATGAAACTGGGACAGGCCCTACTCGAGGGAGCCCTTGCGCACGGTGCTCAGATAGAATATGGCGAGCGCCTGCTGTGCATCGCTGAGAGCGGTGAAGGGGGAGTGGTTGTCGAAACGTCGAAGGGGCGGCGGAGCGCAGACTACGTTGTGCTTGCTTCTGGAGCGTGGACTGCTCCGCTCGCAGCATCTGTAGACGCTCAAGTGCCCGTGCGTCCAGTGCGCGGAGAGCACGGCTGTTTCGGAGGAGCGGAACTGCGTCACGTGCTGCGTCATGGCGGACATCAGATCATTCCCAGTGCGCGAGGGATCATGGTCGGTGCAACCGCAGAAGAGGCCGGTTTTAGCACCGAGATCACGCAAGCGGGACAGCGTGCGCTTCGTGCGGTGCACACTCGGCTACTCGCTACGCCGGGTCCTCTGCGTTCGCAGTGGGCAGGACTGCGCGCCAAGCCCAAAGCCGGGCGCCCGATGATTGGCCCACTCAATGAGCATCCGCGCGTATTTATTGCCACTGGACACTACAAGAACGGCGTATTGATGGGGCCGCTTACGGGCCAGGTTATCACGCGTTGGATACTCGAGGGGCAGCCGGGTCGAGACATGCAGCCTTTTGTCCCTGAGCGATGAGTGCAGTTGGGTATATAAAGCCCGTCGCGTTTGAAACGAGTGCTCAGAATTACTTTCTTTTCACGTGTCACGTTTATAGACCGTCAGGGAGGTCGTTATGACTATAGATACCAGCGAGCTTGTAGATTCGCTCAATTCAGTTACTTCAATACCCGTAGTACCCTTCCGCAAGGGAACAATTGACTATGATGCCCATGCTAAAAATATTCGTTATCTGATGGATAACAATCATTTAGAGGGCGAACGTCGACGCGTCATTGGCATTGCGGGTACAAGCCTAATTCATCACATCGGCTGCGAGGAGCAGGTTCGTCTTATGGGATTTACCGGAGAGCAGATGGGTGGCAAAGGCGTTCTTATGTCTGGGATTGCTCCCAATCCGATAGCCGATGCAGAAGAGTTGATTCGGCGCGAAGCGTCTCTGCCCGTGCCGCCCGATTGCTATCTCGTGATGCCGCTAACGGGTGTGGGCAACGCCGAGGGCATTTTTCGCAACCACTTGGATATGGCAGAGCGATTGGGTCGAGAGACCGGCGCTCGTTTTTTATACTATTTGAGGAACAAAGCCGAACGGGAGATCGCAGTTCGACTACTCAATGAGTCAGAGCATTTTATCGGTCTGAAGATAGGAACCGATGTGGGCGATGTGACGGCAATTGTCGAAGGCGTCAACGCTGGAGCGGGCATCGTTATATGGGGGGTCGGTGATCGTTCGACCGGACCAGCAGGTTTGGGTACACTTGGTCACACTTCCGGTATTAACGTCGTCTTTGTTCGCGCATCAGATGCGATCAACAACGCGCAGCGCAGCGGTGATTTGGAAACCTCACAGCGCGTTGAAGACGAAATTGCTGCGTTTGAAGATATTCGTTTCCGCGACGGGCGTATGTACAACTACTCAGCCGTAGTTGAGGCGATGCATTTGGTTGGAAGCGATGCGATTGACGGTGGTGATGGAGGGCCTTTTAACCCGCGCGTTCCTGCGGATGTGGCTAGTGAAGTCGCTGCTGCTGTCGAGCCGTTGATGAAATACCACTAATATCAGGCCTGCTCTGCTCGACTGTCGAGCCGGTCTAGATAAGCCTGCCACTCTAAAGGCAATAAGTACTTTTTTTGGTTATTGCACTCTTTGCAGCAGGGAGCGACGTTAGACTTTACCGTACATCCTCCGCGGCTTATTGGTACGATGTGATCCATTGTCAATTCAGCAGGAGGGAAATCCTCTTGGCAGTAATGACAGCGCCCGTTGGCCCGTCGATTCTTCCACCACTGGGAACGGCGTAGCTGACGGGCTTTGCTTTTCTCTCTATTTATGTGATCTTCGGATGCAGGTAGAAAGTAGTCTTCGGCCATACACGTAGTTTAGCGTTGAATTTTTATTGGTGCAACGGGTACATATCAAATGAATCAAACAATTCCTCTATTTCCACTGCCGTTAGTCGTTTTTCCCGAACAGGCGCTGCCGCTTCACATTTTCGAACCGCGCTATCGTCAGATGCTAGCCGATGTGCGCGCGGCGCAGGATTTAGGTGAGGTTGCGCCCATTGGTATATGTTTGGGTGAGGACAGTGATGTCAGCGCTCCGGTGGGCTGTGCCGTGCTGCTTGAAAAGGTGCTCAACGAGTATGGTGATGGTCGTGCCGATATTATTTGCGTTGGATACCAGCGCTTTACCGTCGGCGAAATTTCGCGTGAACGCTCTTATCTAATGGTCGAGGCATCCTTTATTGAAGACGAAGAAGAGCCTCTGGATGTCGCGCTTCTCCAGCGTGCCCAACAAGGCTATACGCGCCTGTTGGAACTGGCACATGAGGAGTCGGGAGATCATTTCGAGAGCGTTGTGCCACAGACCGCTTTTCAGATTGCTCAGTCGGCTGCGTTACCCATAGAAGGCAAGCAGGAAATGTTGCAGATGACCCGAGAGAACGAGCGCCTTCTACTCCTCTGCAGCCATTTTGATGAGCTCGTTCCGC
The DNA here is from genome assembly GCA_937942165.1 of uncultured bacterium. Classification (GTDB taxonomy): domain Bacteria; phylum Latescibacterota; class UBA2968; order UBA8231; family UBA8231. The sequence continues at coordinate 11,375 of CALDFW010000044.1, forward strand.
GCCTGGAAAGCCGTCGTGCTGAGCGCGTAAAGATTCAGTCTAACGGACACTCAAAAGACCACTAGAGCCGACCTAGAAGATGCGCTCTATCTGATGGGATCGACAAAAATGTGGTGGGCAACTTCTAAACCGAGTGTTCGGGGTTGATCTTCTTCGATTAGTAGCGTAAGAGGGCCTTTAAACGGAGCCTTTTCGCACACTTTGACCACGGTCCCCAACCGTAATCCCATATCATTCATATAGCGCAGCATTGCCGCGTCGCGATCGCTAACGCGCTTAACTACGGCTCGCTGACCGCGCTCGATATCGGATAGGCGCGCGTAGGTCTGCTCTTCAATCTGCCCGTTCTTGTTGGGGATGGGTTCGCCGTGGGCACCGATAGTCGGATAGCCCAGCATTTTGTCTATACGCTCTTCAAACTCCTCCGATATAGCGTGTTCGAGTCGTTCGGCTTCTGCATCGACTGCGTCCCATGAATACCCTAGTGCCTCGGAAAGATAAAGTTCGATTAGGCGATGATGGCGGATCGTCTCCAGCGCGATTTTTTCCCCCGCTTCTCTCAACGCTACGCCCTTATACGGCGCGTATTCGAGCAGGTTCATCTCCGCTAACTTTTTGATCATATTGGTTGCGGAAGCGGCCGTTACGCCCATGCGCTCGGCCAGAAGCGAAGTGGTTACTTGGGTGGGTGCATCGCTCCCGTGTTGCAGCTTATAGATTATCTTGAGATAGTCCTCAATGGATTGGCTGAGCATAATTCCCTTTTAAGAGGAGCCCGTACGGCATATATTGACTTACATGTAGTATTAGTAACGGCCTTGACTTTATTTTAGTCAAGACTAAATTTACCTGCCATTCGCACTTAAACAAACGAGAAACGAGTCATTATGTTATTCCGCTACGCGACCTACTTTTTTCTGGTCTTCCTACTGGGATGCGCGGAAAATTCCACAGAAAAGTTGGATGATGGGGGACAAGTTGTAGTAGTGTGTACTACGGGCATGGTCGCCGACTTAGCGCAGCGTATAGGCGGTGATCGCGTTCGCGTTATGGGCCTTATGGGACCGGGTGTCGATCCGCATTACTACAAGGCATCACGGGGCGATTTGGCCAAACTCGAGCGCGCGGATCTGATCTTATATAACGGGCTACTACTCGAAGGGAAAATGCAGGACATTTTTGGAAAGATGGCTCGTGCCAAGCGCATTGTCGCGGTCGCTGACGCTATTGACAAGTCCGATCTTCTGCAGCCTGCTGAACTCGAAGGTCACTACGACCCGCATATTTGGTTTGACGTTGCTCTATGGAGTAAAACCGTCGATTCCGTTGTGCGCGCTCTGGCCGAAATCGATTCGGAGGGCGCGGAGACCTATCAGCACAACGGAGATGCCTATCGAGAAGAGCTAGCCGCGCTCGACGCGTGGGTAATTGAGCAGGTTGAGCAGATTCCCAGCGGACAGCGCGTGCTGATCACCGCGCACGATGCGTTCGGCTACTTTGGACGAGCTTACGGAATTGAAGTCACGGGATTACAGGGAATCTCGACGGTTGCAGAGTATGGCGTCAACGACGTAACCGGATTGGTTGATTTTATATCCGAGCGCAAAATCCGCGCGATATTTGTCGAGAGCAGCGTGCCGGAGCGTTCGATTGAGGCGGTCCGACAGGGTTGTCTAGAGCGCGGCCATACCGTGTCTATTGGCGGCACGCTCTACTCGGATGCCATGGGTGGCCAAGGAAGCGGCGCAGATACGTATGTGGGTATGGTCAAGAGCAACGTCGAAACTGTCGTGGGAGCGCTGCGATGAGTGATCCAGTGCATCCGACGGAGGCAGTGCCACCCATTCAGATACATGATATGACCATTGCCTATCACAAAAAGCCCGTCCTGTGGGATGTCGATCTCGACGTGCCTGAAGGCGTTCTCGTTGGAATTATTGGTCCGAATGGAGCGGGTAAGAGCACGATGATCAAGGCCGTGATGGATTTGATTCCCAAGGCGTCGGGTTGGGTGAAAATATACGATCGCCCGTATGATCAGATGCGCAGTGCGATCGGGTATGTACCACAGCGAGAGTCTGTTGATTGGGACTTTCCCGTGAATGCACTAGATGTGGTTCTGATGGGGCGATATGGGCACGTGGGCTGGCTGCGCAGGCCCAGCAGCGAAGACCGCCGCATAGCCGCAGAATCGTTAGAGAAAGTGGGTATGGCCGAGTTTGCTCAACGGCAAATCAGCCAGCTATCGGGCGGACAGCAGCAGCGCGTATTTTTGGCGCGCGCGCTCGCCCAAGATGCGCGGATTTACATGATGGACGAACCCTTCGCCGGCGTAGATGCGGCAACCGAGCGCGCAATTATTGATATCTTGATTGAACTGCGCAGCCAGGGTAAGACCATTCTGGTTGTTCATCACGACTTACAGACCGTAACCGCCTATTTTGATTGGGTCATTATGCTCAATATGCGCGTAGTCGCAGCTGGTCCGACAAACGAGGTCTTTACGGATGAAAACCTGCAAAAGACGTATGGCGGACGTCTAACGGTTCTGAGCCAAGCTGCTCAGGCGATGGCCGATCACCGCAGAGGAAACTAATGCTAGATAACGCACTGCGTTTTCTCAGTCTAGCCGATGCCAATGTCCGCTTTGTGCTACTCGGGTCACTGCTGATTGGCGCCACTGGGGGCATGTTGGGTAGCTTTGCCGTCCTGCGTCGACGCAGCTTGCTGGGCGATGCACTGGCGCATGCCGCTTTGCCAGGCGTCGCGTTGGCCTATCTAGCTACGGGGAGTAAATCGCTGCCTGTTTTACTCTTTGGGGCTACGGTCGCCGGGGTTCTGGGCGTCTTATTGATTCAATTTATCACTCAGTATACGCGCGTAAAGGCCGATTCTGCAATCGGTATTGTGTTGTCCGTCTTTTTCGGCATCGGAATCGTGCTTCTGACGCACATACAGCGGGCCGGCGGGGGCAATCAGAGCGGTTTGGACAAGTTTCTTTTTGGCCAAGCCGCATCTATGGTTGGCGATGATCTACGCGTAATGACGGTGCTTACGGCGGTTATCATCGTCGCCGTACTCGCTTTATACAAAGAATTTAAAGCGCTGATATTCGATGCGGGTTTTCTCAGCACGCTGGGATTCTCTGCCCGTAAGGTAGATGCTATGCTCATGGGGCTTATTGTGCTGACGGTTATGGTTGGCCTACAAGCCGTCGGCGTAGTGTTGATTGCTGCTATGTTGATAACGCCTGCAGTGGCCGCTCGCTTTTGGTCTGAGCGCCTCGGTACTATGGTTGTTATATCTACTGCATTTGGCGGGGTTTCGGGTGTCGTCGGCACGTTTGTCAGCTCGCTAGCTCCGCGTATTCCGACGGGGCCAGTGATGGTGCTTGTGGCGACTCTGTTCTTTGTTGTATCGGCGCTCTGTGCGCCGAGCCGGGGCATGCTAGCGCGCTGGCGTCGCCATCGACACAATGCCGAACGAGAACGCCGCCATCACTTCTTACGCGCTTTTATAGAGCTATCAAACAAGGAATCTCGTAATACGCTGCCCGCTTCTTCGCTGGCCGTAGAGCTGGGATGGAAAGTGTCGCGCGTCGAGCGGCTTGGACGCAAGCTGGCGCGGCAGGGATACGCCCAACGCAGTGACGGACTTTGGTATCTTACGGATGCAGGTGTTGAAGAAGGGATTTTTATAGTTAAGTCGCACCGTCTTTGGGAGCACTATTTATACTATCGTTCCATTTTAGATGCAGACCACGTGGACCGACCAGCTGACGAAGTTGAGCACCTACTTACGCCGGAAATTATTGCTGACTTAGAGCAGATTCTGGCCGAGGAACGCGGTATTGATCCGGACGAAGTCGTCAATATACACGGAACGCTCAGTCACTATCGCCGAGGGGGGCGCGAGTAATGGAGCTCGATAGTGCGTTCTGGATTATCCTAACGGGTTCGCTTGCCTCGGCGTCCTGTGCGCTGCTAGGCACGTTTCTCGTCCTGCGAAAAATGTCGCTGCTCGGCGATGCCCTGAGTCATGCCGTGCTGCCGGGTATTGCCATTGCCTTTTTGCTATCAGACAGTCGGGCAATTATTCCGATGTTTGTTGGGGCTGCACTGTGTGGTTTGTTGACTACGCTTCTAATTGAGGCCTTTCACCGCAAGTGGAATGTGCAGGAAGATGCTTCAATTGGCATTGTCTTTACTGCCCTCTTTGCGCTGGGCGTGGTCCTGGTGACCGCCTATGCTGGACAGGTGGATCTCGATCAAGAATGCGTGCTGTATGGAGAAATCGCCTATACGCCATGGGATACGCTGATTTGGAATGGGGTCGATGTGGGCCCTCGCCCCGTATGGATACTAGGGGTAGTCTTCATACTCAATATACTTTTTGTCTGCACGCTCTATAAAGAACTGAAAATCGCTTCTTTTGATTCTGCTATGGCTATGGCAGTGGGTGTCAACGCTACGCTCATTCACTATCTACTGATGGGGATGGTCTCGCTGACCACAGTCGCAGCTTTTGAGTCTGTGGGTGCTATTCTCGTTGTTGCCATGTTTATCGTCCCCGGTGCATCGGCCTATTTGTGGAGCGATCGCTTGGTCACAATTCTTTGCCTTGCCGTGCTGTTTGGCGTGCTTTCTGCCTGGGTTGGATATTGGATCGCCGGGATCTGGGACAGCTCTATTGCAGGAGCCATCGTCACCGTAGCTGGAGCTATCTTTCTACTATCGCTGCTCTTTTCACCCAATCAAGGCGTCATAGCGCGTTTGTGGCAGCGCGCTGCTCTTTCCGTACAGGTAGCTCAAGACCATATGCTCTTGGCGCTCGTGCGGCGCTTTGAAGTAGACGAAACACACCGCTCTAGCCGCGAAGAACTGCTGCAGGCGGCTTCGGTCTCTCATTTGGTGTCGCGATTAGCCTTGCGGTCTCTCGAAAAGAGTCGGCTGGTTGTACACGACAGCCAAGGCTGGGCATTGGCTGCTGGAGGAAAACAAGAGGCGCTGCGCCTCTTGCGCAACCACCGCCTGTGGGAGACGTATCTAAGTGGATTGGGGCTGCCGGAAAATAGAGTGCACGGTCCAGCAGACGCAGTAGAACATTTTATCGGCCGTCAGTTGGCCGCCGAATTGGGTGCAGAAGTGGATCAGTCGATGGATCCACAGGGTAAACGCATACCTCTATCTGACGATTAGGGGTGAGGCGTCGATGTTTATCCGCCAGCCCGTTTTGCCTTATAGCCTCGTTCGTCTAATGCTTGGACGATTTTGTCTGCGTTATCCCCCTGTATTTCGATAACGCCATTTTTGATTGAACCTCCCGTTCCACAAAGTCGTTTGAGCTCCGACGCTAACTCTTTCATTTGAGCTGTCCCCAAATCTAAACCGCTGATGGTGGTAACGGTTTTTCCCCCTCGTCCTTTTTTCTCTCGGCGCACGCGGGCGATACCGTCTCCGCTGCTGGGCTGGGCGGTCTCTTTTTTCTTCTCTACAATGCGTCCGCGGTCACTTGAATAGACCAGACGACTGTTGTTTGCCATGAGGTATTTCTCTGTTTAATGCGTTGGAGGAGGAGCTGAGTTCGTCCGATGTCGTACCGTTATGCGGGTGCTTGCAACGCGGTTGCGTCCGGCATTTTTTGCTTCGTATAGCATTTGGTCAGCTTGCTTAAAGAAAGCTTCGAAAGAAAGAGGCGTGGTGCCTTCTGGCGGCGTTTCGTCTGCAAACTCAAGGCCGGCAACTCCCAGGCTAATGGTTACGCGCGTGCCATCGGGCGTCTGCAATGAACGTGCGATTTTCTTGCGCATGCGTTCGGCCCATGTGGTTGCGGAGAGAAGGTCGGTATTGGGTAGTATGACGACAAACTCTTCCCCTCCATAGCGCGCGGCCATATCACTTCGGCGACACGACCCATTGAGTAAGTCGGCTAGCTCTTTTAAGACGACGTCACCTGCATCGTGGCCAAAGGTATCATTTACGCGTTTGAAGTGGTCGATGTCGACGACGACCATTGACAGATAGCGCTCGTGTCGATATGCCGAACTGATTTCTCGTTCGGAAAACTCGAGCAGCATTTGGCGGCTATACAGATCCGTGAGCGGATCGTGAAAAGCAATATATTCGAGTTCGCGCTGAACCGGCTGCGCCGTGTCTACGATGCGCTGTATGAGTGTCCACTTCAGTCCATTGAGTATAGTCTCGTCAACGCCACTTTCTAGCGCCCTTTCAAAGTCGAGTAGGAGCTGCCAGATGAGTTCGGCAATATGGCCGTCTATTAGGGTCGCATTGCTGAACTGGTGACTTAGTATATGTCGCTGTGCTACAGAGCGATTCGTTGCGTTAATAAGCCAGTCTATTGGTTGAGCATCGACTAATTGTTCCATTTCTGCATAGGTTGCTATGCCCGATGCTTTCGCCAGATCCAAGGCCGGTGCCTGCGGGTTAATGTCACAGATGCCAACTACAGTAACTTGAGAAAGGCGACCCAGCGTCTGCAAGAGCGCCGTTCCGCCACGTCCTCCACCAATAATGCCGACCTTCTTTACTCCGTCTGTGGTATCCTGTGCGTGTTTATTCATGGCTGTAAATCTGCGTTGCTCATTGATCGTTCCAGTTAGAAGAACGTAGGTTTCCTAGTAATATGCATATGACTCATAGTAGAGCAATACGCTTTTTCTCAAAATAGTCCCGGTCCCATTCTGCGCCCCAGCCTGAACCTTCTGGAGGATGGACGCAGCCATTGGCGGGCAGGGGAGGATTTAGTAGACCAATTTCTCGGCCTATCTCGTCGCGCGTGCCGCCGGGAAAGTACTCGTAGTAGCGCGTATTTCCAATGGCGCAGACCAGATGGACGTGCACCAGTCCAAACAAGCCTCCGGGGCCGTTCAATTCTATTGTGCTGTCCTGCATTTGAGCGCAGTGGGCTAATTTTAGCGTAGCGGTCGTTCCGTGGCGCGCATTGGCGCGCAGCAGATCTGTGGCGCCAAGGCGAAGCCAAAGAGCGCTGAGTTCCCATTCGTGCATGAGCGTTTCCGGTGCTAAAATGGGAATATCTAACGCCGAGCACAGCGCCTGGAGCTGATCGATATTTCGATCGGGTAACGGTTCCTCAAACCATTCAAACCGGAGTTCTTGTAAGGCATGGCCGACGTAAAGCGCTTCCTCATACGTGTAGGGTGCACTAGCAGCATCGTGGAATAGAGGGGTGTCACCAAAGGTATGTCGGACAGCTCGAGCGTTGGAAACGTTTTCCTCTGCGGTTGAGCTCCAGTGATCTTTGAGTGCGGTAAAGCCCATTGCTACGGCTTTACGAGCATCATCTAGGGCGTGTTCAATTCGCGAAGAGTCGAAGTTGTAATAGGCAGGACAGCTAGATCTTGCGCGACCTATAAGGTCGCAAATGGGTAGTTGAGCTACCTTACCGGCAATGTCCCACAGGCAGTTGTCGAATGCACCATGCCAACCTGGAAGAGTAAACATATGACGCGTAGCGGCGCGCAGTTTGCTATCTAACCGCTCTCTGTGCAGCGGATCTTCGCCAATGACCAATGCCCGTAAGTGTTCGAGGTCGCGCGCACGCATAGACGTATAGCGTGCATCGCCGACGGTGCACATTCCTTCAATGCCTTCGTCTGTCAAAACGTGCAGCACATGAATAACGTCGGGTTGATTGCTGTATTTCTGCTGCTGCCAGCGCCGTCGGCGTCCATAAGGCACTTCGACCATATTGCAGATGGCCGTATTGGTCGGCAGCTCAAACGATGAAATTGAAACCCCTGCGATTTTCACTGCAGATCTCGCGCCTCTCCAATGCGGCCAACGACCGGGCAATAAGTGGGGTCTGCATAGTTGGGGTGGCCTTGCTTATCGGCCGTGAGTCGATCGTTTGGATGGGAGACCAATTGGTCATTATCGTAAATTTCTCGATACTGATTGCTCGCAGGCTGCAGGTGAAGAGCTATCGAGCGTCTTGGATTCTGCGTGTAATTGGGGCCGCTGCCGTGTATAGTCTTGGAGTGGTGGAACGTCACTTGGCCACGCTGTAAAATGGCTGGAACTTTAACGACGGGTGATCCACCACTGTTAAACTGCTTCTCGAGGCCGCTCAGGTCGGAAGAGAAAAAGTTCAAATGGTTGTTTTCCGGCCAGTGCATACTGCCTTCCACGAACGCGATTGTACCAATGGATTCGTCCATGTCGGTAAAGGGCACCCACGCCGTGAGCATGCTGTCGGAGCTACACGTGCGCCAATAACCATAGTCGGTATGCCATCCTACGCTTTGCGGCGCGTCGTCATTTGAGGGTGGCTTGTAAAGGAGTTGGTCATGCCAGAGACGCACGTCATCGCCGCATAGAAGTGCGGCGATGAGACCGAGAATCGGTTTCCGTAGTAGAGCGTCTAGCTCGGGTACGACGAGGGTTGAGAAATCATTCTTACGCAGGCAGTCAACGCCGTCCTCTGGATACCAGGCTAGGGGATAGGTTCGATTGTTGGGCAACGCTATTTCTCTCTTCGTCAACCCTGCATAGTAGCGTTCGCTTGCGGCGATGGCCGAATCTAACTCGTCTATTGAATAGAGCTTCTTGGAAATGTAGTAGCCCGTCTGATGATAGCGCGCTATGTCTTCTGGGCTCGGGAGCAAAGCTGCAAGTTCAGTCTCTTCTGACGAGATCTTTTCTCTATGACTCATTGTGCACTTTCTCCATTAGTTTTGGGCCCCATTCTAGCTCGTCTAGTATACCGTAGTCCCGCCAGCCCAAGTCGTAGCGTATCTTGGGAATCTCAAATTCGAAGAACCAGCGAATGCTCATGGGCAAGCGCTCCTCTCCCCAATAGCAGAAAAATAAGGCACAGCGTCCTGGAGGTGTGTCCAAGACACCTATGGGAGTCAAGTCGGCAAAAAGTGCGTCGCTCTCTTCGCGCTGTAAATAGCGCTCGAGCTGAGGCTGATGCGTTGCCGCCGCGCTGCCTGTGCCTGGCCGTAGTTTCAGCGGACCATCGTCGTTCCAGAGAGGGAGCCCCTCTGCTTGCGATGGCTTGTCTACGTGCTCCAAATAGAAGGGTGTGGTCCAACCATATTCACCGTCGACCTGCTGTAATCGGAAGTAGAGCCAGGTGCCAGGTAGCTCTTCTGGATGCATATCAAACTCGGTAGAGAAGTCGAGTGCGCCCGGTTGCCAACTGCGCAGCCGATAGTTTCCACATATCAAATCTACGCGTTCGATGGACTCACATGCGTGGGCAGAATACGCGATGCGCAGCGTGTCGCGAACGGGAATCTGTGTGCCCATGGGTTGACCGTTT
>CALDFW010000045.1 GCA_937942165.1 uncultured bacterium
TATGAGAAGCCACTGTAGCGCAGTCCGGCCGGCGAAGGAAAGATCACCTGCGGCTCTAGCGGGGCTCCGATCCCAAGACCGAGGGGAATAGAACGGAACGATCGTGTAGAACAGCAGTTTTTGTGACCAGGGCTGACGAAAAAGCGCACCGCCGATGAGCTTGAGCGGAAAGCCCACGATAAAGTAGGCTGCGACAAAGGCTACTGCGCCGCCTAGACTGGGTTTCAGAGATAGATATTCGCCTTCCATAGACTATAATAAAGCGCAATAAGTCCATAGAACGCAAAGACCGCCAGCGCAATGCCATGTGCGCCGGCGGTCCTGTGCGATGAAGATCTTGCGTATGGTGCTGTACTAACGGACTGCTTCGTCTTTCACCGTGCCCCAAGAAGTGCTCTCGACAGCGGTAGGACCAGCTGGGGGTAAGATGACAGAGTCGATGACGTGAATTACACCGTTGCTGGCCAAAATATCGACAGCAGTGACGTTGGCGGCATCAACCATCACGCCCATGTCGGAGGTGGTGATCGTAACGGATGCACCGTTGACGGTTGCAGCGGAGTCTAAGGTGACAACCACATCCGATGTGACTGAGCCAGCCACGACGTGATAGAGCAGGATGGCGATGAGCTGATCTTTGTTCTCGGGTAGGAGAAGTGATTCAACGGTGCCCTCGGGTAGCTTGGCAAACGCCTCGTCCGTGGGTGCGAAGACGGTAAAGGGGCCTTCTCCCTTAAGAACCTCAATCAAATCTGCAGCGGTAAGCGCAGCAGCCAGCGTGTTAAACGTACCTGCTTCTACGGCCGTATCAACAATGTCCTTGTCACTCTGTGCTTGGGCAGGACTGGCGGAAAAGCAAAGACTTGCTACTGCGAAGGCTGAAACTGCTAAGCGGGCGATTCTCATGACAATCTCCTTAATAGGGCGCTGTATTGCGCCGTAGGTTGTTCGACTTGTCATGAGTATATCTATGGTTTATGGTTTGTCAACCTTTTGTCTATTAAAAAATTAGACGAAGTTATTTCTGAGAGCAATTCGGGCATTAGAGCGAGCTGCCCTATGTAATGTGCGCCAATTTCTTCAATCGTAGGCTTGTAGTGCAATGCGGCGCGACCGCCTATGAGGAGTGGTATATCGGGCAATGCGCGCTGAATTTTGGCCAGTTCAGTGCTGAGCAGGCTATCGTCACCGGGATAGATGATGCTCAGCGCTACGGCACTGGCCGAATGGGCAATAGCTGCTCCTGCGATTTCTTCAGCAGGTAGATTGGGGCCCATATACAGTGTGTTCCATCCTGCGCTTTGCGCAGTTAGGCTCGCCAGGAGTGCGCCGATCTCATGCCACTGCCCTGCCGGCGTTGTGGCAACGAGCACGGGAGCTCCTTGTGGGGCACGATTATTGGAATGCATCGTGCCCAAGAATGTGCGTATTACTGAGGTCGCCAGATGTTCATCTGCCACGCGCAGAGTTCCTTCACTCCACATTTCTCCTACCCTTTTCATTATAGGGTCTATGACGGAGACGAGTAGGCGATTGCGTCCCATCGCAACTTCTGCGTCCATGAGCTCGCGCGTGAGCGCATTGCTGTCCATTACTGCTATGGCATTTAGACAGCGTTGAATGGAGGATTCTGCGGTCGGATTTTCCCCTGTGAAATGGGGCGATGTGGAATCGAGCTGCGTCACAGCCGGAGGGGGAGAGTGCTCGTCAATGAGAGTTTTGAGTTCTTCGTCTGAGAGCGGCGCGATGCGCCCTATACTATGTCCCTGGGCCGTGGCTCTGTGCAGTAATAGGAGTCGCTCAACGTCTGCTTCGGAGTAGAGGCGGCGATTAGTCGACGTTCGCTCCGGATTGACTGCACCGTAGCGCTTTTCCCACACTCGAATCGTGTGCTGGGTCAGGCCAGTGCGCTGGGTGACGACTTTCATTGTATAGTTTTTGTTAGTAAGCATACTATGAAATAGGTATGATTCTGCGGTTTGTCAAACAAGAAACGCGCATTTCCCAAAATAAATGTTGACAAAACATAGACACTTGTTTAGGTTTTGGTGTAGAGAAGTTCAAATTCAAGGTTTTGTCTAACTTTAGGAGGCACACGATGCGTGAAGTTCGCGACAATAAAAAGAGTGGAAGCAGCGACATCTTAGACGTGTACTGGGATGAGATCAAAAACAACCAGCCTCTGAAACGGAAAGAGGAAATCGAACTTTTCGCGAAGATACGCAGTGGTGACCAGGACGCTCTTGAGAAATTAGTCAAAGCAAATCTTCGCTTTGTGGTGAGCGTTGCTCGCGAGTACTGTCCTCAGGATGGTCCACTGCTCATGGACCTGATTGCCGAAGGTAACATGGGGTTGATCCGTGCGGTTAACAAATTTGATGAAACGCGTGGTTTCAAGTTTATAACTTATGCCGTATGGTGGATTCGTCAGGCAATCTTAAAAGCGCTGCCGCGCGATTTCCGCGCAGCGCGTCTGCCCATGAGTCACATCCACGATCAGCATGCCGTAGAGCGCGAGACGTCTGAGCTGAGCCAGACCTTGGGACGGCAGCCCACGTTTTTCGAGGTTTCCGACCGAATGGACATGACCTCAGATCGCCTGCGTAATGCGATGGAAGCCGGTCTGCAGGATATGTCACTTGATGCGCCGCTCTTTGAGGGAGAAGAGACGCCTACGCTAGAAGCGTTCGCTATTGGAGACGACAACAATGGTGTGGATCCCGAAGAACTCGTTGAGGTGCTGAGCGAAAGCCTGCAAACGCTTGAGCCCCGTGAAGTGCAAATAATCAATGACTACTTCGGCCTTGAAGGAGCCTCCTGCAAAACGTTAGAAGAAATTGGCGGAGAAATGGGCGTAACGCGTGAGCGCGTGCGGCAGTTGCGCAACCGTGCCTTGCAAAAGATGCGTTCTCATCTGGAAACGCTGGAGTTTGAAGTTTCCATTAATTAGTGACTGGGATGAGGCGATTTTTCCCATTCGCATTATTTGCATGCGTGACAGCATTCTGCCACGCATGGGCCGTTTACGCAAAAGAGGAGAGCGCAGTGTCATACGGAGAGGCGTTAGAGCAGACGGCGCTAGTCATAGGAGACGGCTTTGTTGGGGGCAGCCCTGATGAAGTGCAGGCAGTTGCTCGCTTCACCGAGTTTCTGCGTGAGTGGGATCCGGAGACCATTGCTGACAGCGTGCGCTCTGTATATGCCTCCGACGCTTATTTTAACGATACAATTAAAGAAATCAGCACAAATGAGGAGATCGCCCACTATTTGGCCGAAAGCTTAGCGGCCACGGAAATGGTGCGTATTGAAGTGAAAGATGTGGCTCGCTCTGGAGTAGACTACTATTTCCGCTGGGTAATGGATATCAAGTTCCGAAATTTAAACAACGGGTCTTGGACGCAGTCTGAAGGAATGAGCCAGATTCGCTTTGATCGCGAGGGTAAGGTCGTAATGCATCGTGACTTCTGGGATGCTGCCGGCGGTTTGTTTGCCTATATGCCGGTTGTTGGATCTCTGTTGAGATGGATCAAAGGTCGTCTATGAGCGGACCCGTTGCCATCGTTTGGTATCGTCGTGACTTGCGCATAGAAGACCATGCAGGTCTGGCCGCTGTTTGTGACCACGGTGGGCACGTACTACCCCTGTATATTCACGATGAGAGAGAGATGGGGGATTGGTCGCTGGGTTCGGCCAGTCGGTGGTGGCTTCACCACTCGTTACAGGCACTTTCCTCTGGTTTAGAAGCACGAGGTAGTTACCTACACCTCCGGCGGGGAGATCCATCGGAAGTGCTGGTGGATGTGGCGCAGCGAATCGGTGCGACAAACGTCTACTTTGAGCGTCGCTGTGAGCCCGCCGCGCGTGCGGTGGAGGCAAAGGCGGAACGGGCGTGCGCACGGGTTGGAATCGAAACGCATGCCAGCAACGACGCACTCTTTTTCGAACCCGGAACTATTGCGACTGGCCAAGGGAATCCCTATCAGGTATTCACGCCGTTTTGGAAGCGCTGTCTGCAGGAAGGGGTAGACTATAGCACTGCTTCTGTTCCGAGCGTTCTCCCATCGCCTTCCGAGCCTGCCGACGGCCTTGCGCTGTCGGCACTGAGTCTAATGCCGAAGGTTGACTGGGCTACCGGACTGCGTGCAGAATGGCGCCCTGGTTACGCGGGAGCCCAAGACGCATTACAGCGCTTTCTGTCGGAATCGGTGCACAGGTATTCCGAAGGGCGCGATCTCCCGGCAGAAAGGTGGACCTCGGGCTTGTCTCCCCACCTGCACTTTGGCGAAATAAGTCCGCGCCAAATCGCTTCGGCGCTGCGCGAGGTGCGCGGAGAAGGGGCCTCCTCTTTTTTACGCGAATTGGGTTGGCGAGAGTTTTCTCATCATCTTCTATACCATTTCCCCCATTTAGATCAGCATCCGCTGCGCGATCAGTTTGCCTCTTTTCCCTGGTGCGAAGACCGAGATGGACTGCGTGCTTGGCAGATAGGGCAGACTGGATATCCGTTAGTGGACGCAGGTATGCGGCAGCTGTGGCAAACCGGTTGGATGCATAATCGTGTGCGGATGATCGTCGGGTCTTTCTTAGTCAAAGATCTGCTGATCGATTGGCGTCGCGGTGCAGAGTGGTTTTGGGATACGCTGGTAGATGCCGACCTGGCCAACAACAGTATGGGATGGCAGTGGGTTGCCGGATGTGGAGCCGACGCCGCCCCGTTCTTTCGCATATTTAATCCCATATCGCAGGGTGAAAAGTTTGACCAGGAAGGCACGTATGTCAGGCGCTGGGTCCCTGAATTGGCCCAGGTGCCGTCTCGTTATATCCACGCACCCTGGCGCGCACCTGATCACGTGTTGCGCACCGCAGGCGTGACGCTCGGCTCGGACTATCCAGAGCCGATTGTTGACCACGCGTTTGCGCGCCAGCGCGCGCTGGATGCCCTACAGAAGAGCAAAGCGTGAAGACGCTTTTGCTGCTGCATGCGGCTGCTACCTGCTATATGTGCGGGGTCATATGGTTTGTGCAGCTGGTCCACTATCCACTTTTTTCAGCCGTTGGACGCAGTGGGTTTGTTGCTTACCAGCTGCAGCACGTGCGCCGCACGGGGTGGGTTGTTGGCCCGGCTATGCTTTTGGAAGGGAGTGCAGCGCTGGCTCTGTGTATTTTCTTTACATCAGATCTTTCACCGACCCTGATTTGGATGGGTCTAGGGCTACTCGCTCTAGTCTGGTTTTCCACCTTTGCGTGGCAGGTGCCTTGCCACAACGCGCTGTTAAAGGGATTCGACCCAGAGCGTCACGCTTGGTTGGTGCGGAGCAACTGGCTGCGCACGGTTTTATGGACGGTGCGTGCGTGCTTGGCTCTCTATTTATTGCCAATATGGGACTAGCTGCGTTTGACCATGCAGTAGTGCGATACCCACCACTCCTGTCCTCTGTCGTAGCCGAATAATTCCTCACAAGACATAAAGAAAATACGCCAGCGCTGTCGCCAAACGGTGCTGGCGGCTTGGCCATATGTCTCGGCAAATAGCGCGTCTATTTCGTCGCGCTGCATATCCAACTTTTCCAGCCAGTGGCGTGCGGTACGCGCGTAGTGGGTTCCGCTTATGCGCCAGTGCCCTTGCAGGTGAAAATCTTCTTGCAGGTAGTGAAAAAGGTCGTCACTGGGCATCATGCCCCCGGTAAAGAAATACTTGCTCATCCAGTCGTCGTCGCTCTTCACTTCAAATAAGTAGGGGTTCTGGCGGTGGACGAAAATATGGAGAAATAACTTGCCGTCGTCTTTGAGCCAGCTCGCAACGCGTTTGAGCATCGCGCGGTAGTTTCGCAAATGCTCGAACATTTCGACTGAAACGACTCGGTCGTAGGTGCCTTCGGGCGCAAACTCGTTCATGTCGCAGGTGAGGACGCGCACGTTGTCGATGCCGCGTTTGGCGCAGTGGTCTTCAATAAATTGTCGCTGCGGCGCCGAGTTTGACACCGCCGTAATTTGGCTATTGGGAAAGGTTGTAGCCATCCATAGGGTGAGCGAACCCCAGCCGCATCCCAGCTCTAGTATATCCATGCCGTCGGCGAGTTCGGCTCGCTCTCCATAGAGTTCTAGCATGGCAGCCTCTGCCTCGTCGAGCGTTTCTTTTCCCGTGGCATAGTAGCAGGAGCTGTACTTCAAGTGTGCGCCAAGCACCTTCTCGAAAAAGGCCGGTGGCAGCTCGTAGTGCTGTTCGTTGGCCTCGCGCGTATGCAGCGCAATGGGACTTTCGTCCATTGCTGCGATAAACTGCTGTAGGTGTTGGGTGCGATCTTGGCAGTCGCCGGGATCTATTTCGGCGATTCGATGGCCCAGGAGTTTGCGGATGCCCGTGCGAATAAGAGCATCGGGGAGCAGGCCGCGCTCGGCCCATCGTAGTGCGTTCTTCATAGCGTGACCTCTTTTGCGGATACGTCTTTAGATCGGGCTGTCTTGTGAAAAAAGGGAAAAAAGGCATGCGTGCGCTCTTGATATGCGCGGTATTCGTCCCCTCGACTCAGCAGGGCGCGCTTTTCAGCATAGGGTATACCCGTGACGGAGAAGAGCAGATAGAGCATGACCACGGGGGCCATTAGACTCAACCAGCCCCAGTCGTTGAGAATGGCCCAAGTGACTGGGGCGAACCAATGCAGCCATTCGAAAAAATAGTTGGGGTGGCGTGAGTAATTCCACAAGCCTTGCTGACACGTGCGCCCCGCGTTAGTCGGCTGGCTGCGAAAACGATGTAATTGCGCGTCGGCTAGGCCCTCTCCACCAATGGCCACCAGCCATATGGCTACGCCGAGTCCGTCGAGGATGGACAGGGGTTTGGGGTTGGCCGCGGCGAGCAGACTTGGGATTGAGAAGAAGGTAATAAGCAGCGCCTGAGCCAGATATAGAAGGAGGAAGTTTCGCTGTGCTCTTTCGCCCCACTGCTGGCGAAGCATGGCATAGCGGCCGTCTTCTACAGGACCGCGTCGAGCGTGCAGATGCCAGGAAAGGCGGAGTGCCCAGAGAGCGGTTAGGGTACCTACAATAACTCGTCTATGAAGATCCCCTTGGCCGTTCGATGCCAGGTAGACCGAGACGAATCCAATGCCGATGGCCCAGCCTATATCGACTGGGGTTGCATCCTGCGTGCGCCGCTGATGGGCATAGAGAGTAAGCATGAATAGGGTCGCGGCGAGCAGGCCCTGACCGAGGAGAGAGACGTTGTATCCTTCCATTGGCTTATAAAGGTGCGGGGACTAGGCGAATTCCGCGTGCCGGCGGTTTTGCGGTTTGGCTAATAGAATCTGTGCATCGCCGATATAGCGCTCGGCAAAGCCCGCTTCGCAGTAGCACAGGTAGAAGGCCCACATGCGTATAAATTCCTCGTTAAAACCCTGCGAGCGCACGGTTTCTATGTGCTCGAAAAAACGCTCTCGCCAGATGCGTAAGGTGCGCGCATAGTGCGGGCCGATATCGCGCAGGTCTACAATGCGTAAGTCGGACTCGCGAGAAAGAGACTGCGCCATGGCGGTGACAGAGGGAATACACGAGCCTGGAAATATGTAGCGTTTGATAAAGTCGACCGTGCGCGTGTGGGCTTCAAAAAACCAGTCGCCAATGGTGATGGCCTGCAGCAGCATAAGACCGTCGGGTTTGAGCAGGCGACTGCACTGGCTAAAATAGGCGTCGTAGTAGTGGTGGCCGACTGCCTCAATCATTTCGATGGAAACTATTTTATCATACTGACCCTTTAAATCTCGATAGTCGACTAAGAGGACTTCGATGCGTTCGGATAGGCCCGCATTGGCTATGCGTTGGGTCGCTAAGTCGTATTGCTGCTGTGAGATAGTCGTAGTCGTTATGCGGCAGCCGTAGTGCTGTGCTGCGTGCAGGGCGAGCCCGCCCCATCCGGTGCCAATTTCGAGCAGATGGTCGTTGGGGCCCAATTCCAACATGTGACAAATCCGCTCTAACTTATGTCGCGAAGCCTCTTCTAGGCTGCTTTCTGGTTTGGGGAAGATAGCCGATGAATACATGAGGTTATCGTCGAGAAAGAGGCGAAAAAACTCGTTGCCCAAATCGTAGTGAGCGGCAATGTTGCGGCGGCTATTGTTCGTCGTGTTGCGGTGCAGGATGTGAAAGAGATGGTGCGCAGGCTTGGCCAGCCAGCCCCAGCCGCGTTCCATCTTGTCGCGCGCCTCGCCGTTTTGCACGACGATGCGACAGAGCGCGGTCAGGTCGTCGGTTTCCCAGAGCCCGTCGATATAGGCTTCGGCTGCTCCTAGGCTGCCTCCCAGCGCCATATAGCGATAAAAGCGCGGATCTATGACTCTGACGTGTGCGTTAAGTGGATCGTCTTCACGCCCAAATTCACAGACCTGTTCCCCGTCTTCGATGGTGAGGTGCCCCTTGGTAAAACGGCTCATTTTTGCGAGTACCATGCGACGAGCCCAGGCGTTGGGCAGGGAGGTGGGCTGCGGCTTTGCGGTTGGGGGTAGAGTAGGGGCGGTTGTCTGACTCATTAGCTTCCTCTGCTAGGCGAAGGATGGGGATAAAAGGGAATGCGTTTTAGCCACAGGCGCAGTGCCTGCCAGTAGATGGCGCCGGTAACGCGGGCCGTTATAAATGGATACTGCGCTAGCACGCGGGCCAGTGCTCTTCGGCTGATTTCTGTGCGCTGTAGATTCATTGTAGCATCAAAGAGAGCGGTTTCCTGCTCGTGACTCTGCATGTGCACGCTCAGGTGATCCGCCGGCGCCGTAAAGTGCCACGTGTAGTGCTGTTCCATGCCCATAAAAGGCGAAATGTGAAAGGCTTTGTCTAAGCGGTAACACTTTTTATTCTCGCGCCCCTCGTTGTGCCTTTCGTCGAGCACATAGGCGTATTGTTCGCCCCAGGGCGTATTGTTTATTTCCGCGATGATGGCTTCCAGCGCTTCATCGGCACTGTAGCAGTAATAAAAGCTGACTGGGTTAAAGCGGTAGCCAAAGTAGCGCAGGTGAGTAAGCAGGCGCACGGGACCGCTGGGGCGACGACCGCAGTGTGCTTCCACTAGATCTTGAGCACTCTCTTTAAGGCTTTGCTGCGGGTTTCCGATGTGATCGGCGCGGCGAAACTGTGCCATATTGAAACGGTCGGGAGACCACAGCCAGTGTGGATCGAATAGGCTCGGGAGCTCGTCTAGGTCGAGGTACATCATAAAGAGGTTGTAATCGAAAGCGTGCTCTGCGGGGGTAAAACGGCGGTGACGCACGCGTCCCTCGTAGATACAGCTAAACACCGGTCGCTGCTTTCTCTTTAATGGCCTCGGCCACTTCGATACCAGAGCGCGCTCCGTCCTCGTGAAAGCCGTATCCCCAATAGGCGCCGCAGTAGTGCGTGTTGCGCACTCCGCTGACCTCGTCGTGGCGCAGTTGGGCGTCGAGCGTCCCGAGATCGTATATGGGATGGTGGTAGGTCATGCGCTCTAGGACATGCCGTGCATCAATCTCTTCGTGCCGGTTGAGACTCACGCAAAAGGGTTGTGGGCTCGTCAGTCCTTGCAAGATATTCATGTTGTAGGTTACAGTGGGTGCGCTGGCCTGCGTGGAAGGAAGGTAGTAGTTCCAACTGGCCCAGGCTCGCTGCTTTTTGGGCAGTAGAGAAGCATCTGTATGTAAGACGGTTTCGTTTTCTTGGTAGCGGATAGCCCCGAGAATCTCGCGCTCTTGCTCTGTTGGATCGGCCAGCAGGCGCAGCGACTGATCGCTGTGCGTCGCTAGGATGACCTCGTCAAATTCCAGGGGAGGCTGGTCTGCAATTTCGAGGGTGACGCCTCCGTCTCTGCGGCGCACGGACTGGACGGGAGAGCGGGTATGTATACGGTCTGAGAAAGAAGCTGTTAAAGCGCCTACGTACTGTTTTGATCCGCCCCGTACGACGCGCCACTGTGGGCGTCCCTTCCACTGCAAAAAACCGTGGTTGTGAAAAAATTGAGCGAAAGAGCGGGCCGGAAAATCGAACATGCCGTCGGGAGAAGCGGACCAGATAGCCGCTCCCATGGGAATGATGTGCTGTTCTATGAATGCCTCGCCGAAGCGTCCTTGCTCTAAATACTCGCCGAGCGTCGTACTCGTATCGCGGCCTTCGAGCAGCTCGGGTGCCTGACGGTAAAAGCGGATAATTTCTCGGAGCATGCGGTGAAACGATGGACTCAGTAAGTTGGATCGCTGGGCAAAAATCTTGTTGATAGATGTGCCGTTGTACTCGAGGCCGCTGCGCTGACACTGGACGCTAAAGCTCATTTCGGTGGGCTGTGTCTGCACGCCCAACTCGTTCAACAGTCGAGTGAAGTGCGGGTAGTTTTTCTCGTTGTACACGATGAAACCGGTATCGACTGCGTAGCGTTTACCGGACTGTTCTACGTCAATGGTGTGCGTGTGGCCACCGATATAATCGCCCGCTTCGTACACGCTGACGTCGCAGCTTTTTTGCAGGCGATAGGCTGCAACGAGCCCGGAAATGCCGCTGCCGACTACGGCGATTCGTTTGCGTTTTTCGGACACGGCTATGCGGGCTGTTCGCTGGCTCGGGCGTATACGCGCTCCGGCACGGGATGGAGGTCCCATATGATGCCGAGCCAGGAAAGAACCTTGAGCCCCCAATACGTCGGGTCAATCTCCCACCAGTAGAAGCCTTGCCGACTGGCGCCGGGATAGTAGTGGTGATTGTTATGCCACCCCTCGCCAAAGGTTATAAGAGCGAGCCAGAAGTTGTTGCGACTGCCCTCATCGGTATCAAATCGACGCGAGCCAAATTGGTGGGCTAGCGAATTGATCGTACAGGTTGCGTGGAAGAGCGCAATTGTCGAGATAAAGAACCCCCAAATGACCATTTGCCATCCGCTTGTTCCATAGGCCGAAAGGCTCTCGCCTATGAAATACATGCCAACACCGAGGGCTACTGGGACAATAAAATCAAAGCGATTGAGAAAGCGCAGTTCCGGAAAGCGGGCCAGATCGCGCACGGCTTTGAGGTCTGTGGGGAAGTTTTCGCGCGACGTGATCCAGAGCACGTGGCTCCAGACGAAGCCGTGCTGATGGGGTGAGTGAGGGTCACCAGGCTGGTCGGAGTAGCGGTGATGATGCCGGTGGTGGGCGGCCCACCAGAGAGGGCCACGCTGGAGTGCGCTATTGCCTATCAGGGCAAAGACGAACTGCGCAGCTCGAGAAGTAGAAAAGGTGCGATGGGAAAAATAGCGATGGTAAAAACCCGTGATGGCGAACATGCGCACGGCGTATGCTGCAAGGGCTACTCCCACGGCTATGGGGCTCCAGCCGACCCAAAAAACGGCGAGACAGGCCAGGTGCACTAGGCCGAAGGGAATGACGCGAAGCCATTCACTGCGCCGCTGGGAAAGGAATTCTTCGCGATAGTTTGCTTCGGAATCAACCCAGCGGAGGAGGCTGTTTATCTTGGAACGGACAGGGTGTGACGATGTGTTCATGGCTCGCTTTTAGACAATATTTAGACGGGTTGAATGAGTAAAGGATATATATACATTGTTTTTGATGTCAAGAAGGGCTCAATTGACTTAGAAGAGCTGCGGATTGTTTTATTTAATGATATGAGTTAATTCTATCCCATGGAAAAAAGAGACCAAGGCAAAATTTTACTTACGGGAGCAAGTGGATACGTCGGCGGACGATTGCTCCCCGCCCTAGAAGAGGCTGGGTACGACCTGCGCTGTATGACGCGGCGCCCAGAAGAACTGCGCGAACGTGTCGCTCTGACTACGGAGGTATGCAGCGGGGATGTGCTGGAAGCAGATACTCTGACGGAGGCGCTGCGCGACGTTGACGTTGCGTTTTACATGGTGCATTCGATGGGCGCACAGAGTGATTTCTCGGCGGAAGATCGCACGGCAGCAGAACATTTTGCGCGCGCGGCCGAAGCGGCTGGCGTGCGCCGGATCGTCTATTTGGGTGGTCTAGGTGACGAGGATGATGTGGATTCAGCGCACTTGCGATCTCGCCATGAGGTGGGACGGATTCTGCGCGCTTCGAGCGTGGAAACGCTCGAACTGCGCGCTTCCATCATCATCGGATCTGGATCGCTGTCTTTTGAAATGATACGCAATCTGGTTAATCGCCTACCCGCCATGGTGACTCCGCGCTGGGTGTATTCTCTGGCGCAGCCGATTGCCATAGAAGACGTGCTGCGCTATTTGCTCGAGGCGATCGACGTGCCTCTGTCGGGCAGCGAGGTGGTTGAGATTGGCGGCACCGATCAGGTTGCCTACGTGGACATTATGAAGGAATTTGCCCACCAGCGAGGGATGCGTCGACTGATTATTCCGCTGCCGGTCTTATCGCCCCAGCTGTCTAGCCTGTGGCTGGGTTTAGTAACGCCTCTCTACGCACGCGTGGGACGCAAGCTTATCGATAGCGTGCGGCACGATACGATCGTGCGTTCCTCCCGTGCCGAGACGCTCTTTTCCGTTCGTCCGATGGGTATGCGCCGGGCAATTGAGCGGGCTCTGGTCAATGAAGAGCGCGACTTTGCACAGACGCGCTGGTCGGACGCGCTGTCCTCGGCCGTAGGGGAAAAGAACTGGGGGGGGATACAGTTTGGTTCCCGCCTTGTAGACGCGCGCTCGGTCCGTCTGTCCTGTTCGCCTGCGGCAGCGTTCGGGCCAATTCGGCGGATCGGAGGGGACGTCGGTTGGTACTACGCGAATGCGCTTTGGAGGATTCGCGGCTTCATAGATCTACTGCTCGGCGGGCCAGGGATGCGGCGCGGCCGTCGCGATCCGGAACACGTGCGCATAGGAGATGCGCTCGATTTTTGGCGTGTCGAGGAGATAGAAGCCGATAGACTGCTGCGTCTGCGTGCGGAAATGAAGGTGCCAGGTCGGGCGTGGCTAGAGTTTGAAATCCGCGAGGAAGGCGATGAATGCGTCGTGTATCAGACGGCTATTTTCGATCCACTTGGCCTGTTTGGTCTGCTCTACTGGTACGGGATCTATCCCGTACACGTCCTTATTTTCAAGGGTATGCTGAACCGCATCGCACGCGCCACTGGCCAAGGAGCTGTCGACGCATAGCATGTGTTGCAGAGAAGACCGCCAGGTCTGTGATGCGGGACTAGGCGTTGGGGGACTCGGTGCCTCGCGTATATGCGGATACGGCTACAAACGTCGCCGCGTTAAAAAATAGGGCCCATGCACCAATGTCGATGCTTCGCTTCATAAGGGCAATGAGTCCCTGTCCGCTCTGGCCAAAGACCATTGGAAAAAACGGACTGAGTATAAAAATGACGACCAGGCCTACGGCGACGCCGGCTATGGCACCCTGGCGCGTGCCCCACTGCAAATAGAGCATGTCGACCGTCATGGGCAGCAGTTGGGTGGAAAAGGCGATGGCCAGCAGTCCCAGAACGACGATCATGCTGAGGGGGTTGCTTTCGCTGTGTCGGCTGGCCAGGACGAGGGCGAGGGCCAAAAGCGTGGCCAGCGCAATAATGGCTCGTCCGACCCAGGTGCGCTCTCGTTGGCTTGCATGCGGTCGCAAGAATTGGTCGTACACGTCGTGCGTCAAGAGCGCCGACAGCGCGTGTAAGTTGGAGTCGGCCGTGCTCATTGCCGCGGCCATGATGGCTACGAGTATAAGCGCGGCAAGCACGGCACCCAGCGATCCGAGCAGCTCCGGTAGGTGGTTTTTCAACACGACGACGAGAATTTGGTCAAAGGAGTTCGGCGTTAGGCCGACGGCCGGATTGGGTATCAGCTTGCCCGCGTCGTTCATGTGATACAGGCCGTTTACGTCGACGAGGGGATAGAGCACCTGTCCGCCGAGGCCGACCAACATGACCCCGAAAAAGAAGCAGAGCGTTAGCACGAGGGCGAAGATGAGCGCGCTGCGTTTGAGCACGTCATTTGAGCGCGCTGCGTAAAAGCGCATCCACTGCGCAGGCTGAATCATCGAACCGAGCGATGCGAAAGCCGAGGCGGTAAAGAGCATGCCCGGCACCCAATAGTCCGTTGTTCCGGGCACGCTTAGTGACTTTGGTGGGAGTGAAGCAACGGCCTTAAAAAAGAGGCCAGGCCCGCCGAGGACGGCCACTGCACAGGTGCCGGCCAGGAGCATGCCGCCGACGAGTAGTCCCCCCTGCACGACGTCTGTCCAAGCCACCGAGCGCATACCGCCGACCATGATGTAGAGCATCGTAATGAGGGCCAGCAGCGAAGCGCCAGTTTCAAAGGTGTCCCGGCCGGGAAAGAGCTGCTCGGAGAGGATGCCGCCAGCTTGGATCTGAATGACCACGTAGGGCACGGCATAGAGGAGGCCAATCAGGGCCACGATCAGACGCAGGGCCACCGGGCTTCCGTAGTGAGCGGAAATCATATCGGCTGGAGTCAGGTAGCCGTTTTCTCTTCCGATGCGGCGGATGCGCGTGCCGAGCACGTAAATGGCGACGCCCGCTACCGGTACATTCAAGCTGAATAGCGCAAATACGACGCCGTCTCTGTAGACCATGCCAGGTGCGCCAAGCAGCGCAAAAGAGCTAAAGAAAGTGGCCATAATAGTCAGCGAAGTGACCAACCAACCCTGTGAGCGTCCGGCTAGGTAGTAGTCGTCTTGGTGTTCGTTCTTGCGTCGACGGTAGCCCTGCAGGCCAAAGGTGAGCAGGAGCAGCAAGTACAGTCCGAGGACGACGTGTGGAATAGAACCGAGACTGTGATCAGGCATCGTCCTCTTCCTTCCAGTGGTGAAAATAAGCGCGGAGAATGATCCCCAGCTGGACGGCGTACCAAAAGAGCCCCCAAACGTATATGGTCGGCAAGCCAAAGGTTGTAAACGAGGGGTTGGGTGCGCTTATATCTGGATTAATGAGATATAGACCGGGGCCTGAACCCATGACCATAGCCAGCACAAAGAGCGTAAAGAGCAGTCGCTTTTCCGACGTGGGATTCACGGGCTGTCTCCCTCTGCAGATACGTGGAGGGGGAGCGAGTGGCCGAGCAGGTGGACAAGCTGCGCTGTAAAGCGGTAGGTGATGCCCCAGAGCAGGGGCTTCTTTGTGCCCAAAACGTCAATGGCTGGCATAGCGCGATGGTCTCCGTCCTTAGATAGCATATAGTGGCACTGCCGGCTGGGTTCGCACAGAGCTTCGAGAGGGCGCCAGAATGCATGGTGCACCTCGTCGTTAAGGGATAGCGCGGCATGTGATTCGTCTATGGCATACACAAAGGCCGCTACTTGCACGGGCAAAGACGCGCCCTGCAGGTCGTCGAGCCTGCCTATATAGTGCTCTTTCTGCAGGTGCAGGTCAATTTCCTCAAGGGTCTCGCGCTCGGCCGTTGCGCGCAGAGATGCATCGAATGTTTCCACGCGACCGCCGGGAAAGGCGATATGACCAGACCACGGATCATTTGGTATGCGCATGCGCTCTATGTAGAGCAGTTCAAGTCCATTGCTGCGCGGACACAGGATTGCCGCCACGGCTGCGTCGTGCGGTGTCGACAGGATGCGCGGCGAGCGGTCGTGCATGCGCTTGCTGAGCTGCTCTAGGTGCATACTACTTTTTATTCCGCCAGCGCGTTTTGCAGAATTTGCCGGGCTTCGACCATTTCTTCAGCCGGTCCGTAGCGATTGATATAGTCCTCGACCAGTTGCAGAGCGCCGCGTTCGTCTCCCTGAGCTTGCAGGGTCGCTGCCAGCCCGTAGTAGGCTCCCGTTTCTTGCGGATCCAAAGCAATACCCTGTCTGTATATGCGCTCCGCTCTCTCTGAATCGTTATAGCGGTCGTGCACGATATCGCCCATCGTGACCAAGTTCTCGTAGCTGGCATTGGGATCCTCGCTATAGACCGAGATCATGGTGCTGACGGCTTTTTCCATCAGGGATCCAGCCCGATCGGTGCTTCCCATATCAAAGAGGCGCTGTGCGTTGACGTAGAGGGTATGCCAGTTAAGCTCGATATGCCCTTCGGCCCATTCGATCAGGCGCAGCAGCGGTTCGACTTGTCCGACGGCTTCGTAGTGCTCCGAAAGATAGGAGAAGATGGCGCGGTAGTTGCCGAGCAGGCGCAGACTATTTTCGTCTTTGTAGACGCGCGGATCGAGTATGCCGCGCGTTTTAAATACGCTGTAGACCAAATGCTCTGTGCGGGGTGCATTGATCGTTATATCGCGCTCTTTACCGAGCGTTAGGGTCATGCCCGTGACGGTCAAATAGGGGTCTATGCCGA
Source organism: uncultured bacterium (assembly GCA_937942165.1). Lineage (GTDB taxonomy): Bacteria > Latescibacterota > UBA2968 > UBA8231 > UBA8231. Next base: position 16,231 of record CALDFW010000045.1, read on the forward strand.
TCCGGTTACTGCTGGGCACGGTGAGCGCAAAATGTATGGGACGCGTCCACTGGTTCCACTCAAAGAGTTTGAGCACCATGACGTCTTGGATGCGCAGCACGCTGTAGCCCGAATAGTCGGGCATCTCCCACTCTAGGCCGTTTATCGACAGGCTCTGAGGCTCGGGCCAGTAGCGGCGATAAATGTCGACTTCCTGCGTATCGGTTAGCACGGAATCGATAAACGTGTCGTCGTAGCGTATGTCGAGTTTGGGTTCGCGGTCGCGCAGCTGCTTGATATACCAGTTGGTGTTGAGCAGGCTGAGGTTGACCACGCGCACATCGCGGCGCAGGCCTTCGACCTCCTGCAGATACCACAGGGGAAAGGTGTCGTTGTCCCCGTTGGTAAACAGGATGCTGTTGGGCTCACACGACTCGAGCAGATTGTGTGCGTAATCGTAGGCGATGTAGTCGCCCGTGCGATCTTGTATGTGATACAAGCGGGTGAATGTGCCGGCCGGCAGGAGCAGGCCGAATAGGGCCATTGCTACCAGGGCTAGTGCGGGGGCAGAGGGCCATCTGGTTCTAACCCACTCCACGACGGCGACCCATCCGAGGCCAATCCACAGCGCATAGGCCAAATACATGCCGCCAAAGACGTAGTGGCGCTCGCGCGGCTGCGGGTCCGGCATGTTCAGATAGAGCGAGAGGCCAAAGCCCATAATGACAAAGAGCGCCATGATGCCGGCAAAGCGCCGCCAGTCGCGCCGCGCCTGCCAGACCAGGCCGACCAAGCCCAGCGCATAGGGCACCAGTGAAATCCACACGGGATGGGCGTCCGGACCGGTCGCCTTGCGAAAGGTCACGACCCGCTCCAGCAGCGGAAAGGGAAACTGCTGGAAAAAATACTTCATCTGCTGGTCCCAAAACTGGTAGGCCCGATCGGCGCGCGGCGTCAGCATGCTCAAGAGCATGCTCTCAGTGCCATACTGCTCGCGATTGACAAAGGCCAAAAAGGCGCGCCAGGTCTCCGGGTCGTTCTCGTCAATGGCCGGGTTGAGGCCCGAGCGAATGTAGAGCGCCAAATAGGTCGAATAGCCCAGCGCAAAGAGCACGACCACGCCCCCCAGCAAATAGCAGGCGCGGCGATCGGTCTGGTAGAGGTGATAGAGCAGGCCTGCCAAGCCGGCCAAGAGCACGAGTTTGGAGGCCGTGCCCGAGCCGAGCAGGGCGATGT
>CALDFW010000046.1 GCA_937942165.1 uncultured bacterium
CTGGGCCGCATGATGCTGCCCACCTGCATGCGCTTTGGCCTCAACGTGCATATCATGGACGGCGATGCTTCGGCCCCGGCCGGCGCATTTTGTGGACGATTTGTGCAGGGCGACCCGCTCAGCGCAGAGGCGGTATTCCACTTTGGTCAGCACTTGGACTGCGTAACGCTCGAGATTGAGCACGTGAGCTTAGACGGGCTGAAGCAGTTAGAAGCGTCGGGCGTCAGCGTGTATCCCCAGCCCGCCCTGCTCGAAATCGTGCAGGACAAGGGGCTGCAAAAGCAATTTTATCAGGAACACGGTTTCCCAACTTCTCCGTTTGAGTTGATCGAAAACCGGTCTGAGATCACGCCCGAACGCTTCCGTCTGCCCGTCGTGCAAAAGAGTCGAAGGGACGGCTACGACGGACGAGGCGTTCAGGTGATAAACGAGCCCGACGACTTGGCCAGCGCCTTTGACGTGCCCAGCGTCGTCGAGGAAAAGGTCGATATCGCGCAGGAGATCAGCGTGATCGTAGCGCGCAGTCCCTCCGGAGAAGTGCGCACGTTTCCCACCGTGGAAATGGTCGTGTCCGACGTGTCTAATATGCTCGACTACCTGCTGTCTCCGGCCCGCCTTTCACCGTCGATTGAACGGCAGTGTATCGAAGTCGCAGAATCGCTGGCGACAGCGCTAGACCTGATCGGCCTACTGGCCGTAGAGCTTTTTGTATCGAAAGATGGCCAAGTCCTCATCAACGAGATCGCTCCCCGCCCGCACAACAGCGGCCATCACAGCATAGAGGCCAACGTCACCTCGCAGTTTGAACAGCACGTGCGCGCCGTGTGCGATATGCCCTTGGGCGATACCGCACTCAAGTCGCCCGCCGTGATGGTTAACCTGGTCGGCGCCGAGGGCTACCAGGGACCTGTTCGCTACGAGGGATTCAACCGCGTATTGGCTATGCCCGATGTATACATACACCTCTACGGCAAAGCCGAGACTCGACCCTTTCGCAAGATGGGACACGTCACGATCGTTCGATCCGACGTCAATGAAGCCATCGATATCGCCCAACAAATCAAAGAGGAAATGCAGGTAATCGCATGAGCGACGCACAGGTAGGCATTATTATGGGCAGCAAATCAGACCTCGAGGTGATGAAGCAGGCCGGGGTCGTGCTCAAACAGTTTGGCGTGCCCTTTGAAATCACCGTCGTATCCGCGCACCGCACGCCGCAGCGCATGATGGACTACGCGGCCGATGCCGAGAGCAGAGGACTAAAGGTCATTATCGCAGGAGCCGGCGGCGCGGCGCACTTGCCCGGCATGGTCGCCGCCAACACGCCTCTGCCCGTCATTGGCGTGCCCGTCAAATCCTCCAACTCGCTAGACGGCTGGGATTCGCTGCTTTCCATCGCTCAGATGCCCAAAGGCGTGCCAGTGGCAACCGTGGCTGTCGATGCGGCAGCCAACGCCGGCATCCTGGCGGCACAGATCCTGGCAACGGCTCAGCCGGATTTGCTCGACAAGATCAAAGCGTTTAAAGCCGACCTAATCGATCAGGTCAACGGCATGATTGACGAGGTAGAAGGAGCGGATATATAGAGCCGTTTCTAGCGCACCCAAACGGTCTTGTGTTCGAAAAAGGGTGCCAGCCCCATCTCGCCGTAGCGCCGCCCTATGCCGCTCTGCTTAAAGCCGCCCCAGGGCGCTTGATGGCTCAGCTGGCTGGCACTGTTGACCGTCACAATGCCCGTCTCCAACCGCCGGATACAGTAGCGCTGGCGCATGGCATCTTGCGTCCAGAGCGAGGCTAACAGGCCATACTCTGTGTCGTTAGCCAGTGCCAACGCCTCCTCATCGCTGTCAAAACCCAAGATCGATATGACCGGCCCAAAAATCTCATCGCGGCAAACGGGATTAGACTGATTATCAAACGCAAAAGCCGTTGGTTCGAAGTAACATCCCTGGGCGCACTCGTCTCCCGACGGACGATGACCGCCAAAGAGTAGGTCCCCCTGCGCGTTGCCCATCTCTACATAGCGCTCCACTCGCTCTACCGCCGCTCGGTCAATGAGCATACTGGGCCCTGCGGCTTGAGCTTTATCTTTCAGCAGGGCGATAAATTCGTCGCGCACGGAGTGGTGCAGGATCACTCTACTTATGGCCGAGCACGCCTGTCCGGGAAAAGCCGACCCGACGGCTGCGGTTGTCGCCGCTTCGAGATCGGCATCTGCAAAGACGATCTGCGCCGTCTTGTTGCCCAAGTTCAGCTGCACTCGCTTGAGTTGGTCTGCCGCAGCGGCCATAATCTTCTTGCCCGTCGCCGTGCTGCCCGTAAAGCTGATCAGCCGCGTAGCAGGGTGAGCGACAAGCGCCCGTCCGACCTCTGGTCCCGCGCCGCTGAGCGCGTTTACCACCCCACTTGGAAATCCGGCTTCGTGAAAGACCTGCATGGTCTTGAGGGCCTGCGGTGCTTCCTGGTCAGGCGTCTTGAGCACGACCGCGTTGCCGGCAATCAGCGCCGGCACCGCTGCCAAAAGAGCCCCCATCATCGGCCCGTTAAACGGCGCAAAAATGGCGACGACGCCGAGCGGTTCCCGATAGACGTAGTTGGTACCTTGATCGCCGTGTTGTAACAGCTCGCCCACGCCGTCATCCAATTTGCCCATGTAGTAATCGATTATCTGGTCTATCAGGGGGGGAATTGCCCGGCCTCCCTGGGGCTGTATTTTCGCCGTAGCCAATTCATCGGCCATCGAGTGGAGCACCTCTTTAAACCTGATAAATAGCGCGCGCCGGTCTTCGACACTGGCAAATTTCCACTCCCCATAAAACGCATCGCTGGCCGCACTAACGGCCCGGTCCACGTCGGCCTGTATAGCATTGGCCACTTCGGCAACGAGTCGGCCATCCACGGGGCTATACAGGGGATAGTACTGTCCAGAAGAAGGCGGACACAGCTGCCCGCCAATTAGCAAATCACTCTTTTCTACGATCACTGTAACGCTCTCCCTTTTTAGTCTGAGCACCCTGCCCGTGCAAACCCGATAGCATTCTACTGGGAGGCCTCAACAATCTCCCTACCAATCGCGACTAGGCAGGCACTACCTTTTTTACCACCAGATTCGCGTATTCTACCATCAGGGGCGTCATCTGCCTGAACCCAATTTTTCCTTTTCAGGGTATCGATCGGTCACGATCGGCGAAAGAAATCGACGCTTTCCGCGGGCAAGGGCGTCTTACCAAGGATCAAGTCACTCGCCTTTTCTGCAAGCATGACGATCGGCGCGTGAATATTGCCGTTGGTTATGTAGGGCATTGACGAACCATCGACGACGCGCAGTCCCTCGAGGCCATGCACGCGCATGGAGTTGGGATCAATAACGCTGTCCTCGCCCGTGCCCATGCGGCAGGTGCAGCAAGGGTGCAAAGCGGTCTCCCCCTCGCGCCCCACCCAATCGAGGATTTGCTGGTCGCTCTCTACGGACGGGCCCGGCGCAATCTCCCCGCCGTTAAACGGTGCCATCGCAGGCTGATCAACCAACCTGCGGGCAAGGTGAACCGCCTCAATCCATTCGCGGCGATCGCGCTCCGTGGACAGATAGTTAAACCGAATAGATGGATGCGCTGCGGGATCCCGTGAGCGAATCCGCACATGACCGCGCGCATTGGAATACATCGGCCCCACGTGTAATTGATAGCCATCTCCCCCTATCGGCTCAGATCCGTCGTAGCGCACGGCCAACGGCAAAAAGTGAAACATGACGTTGGGATAGCGTTCAGAGGCGTTACTGCGGGCGAAGCCACCGGCCTCAAAGTGATTGGTAGCGGCCGGACCCGTCTTGTTCAGCAGCCAGCGCAGCAGGATATCGGGTTTGCGCCACCACTTCAACGCGGGATTGAGCGACACGGGCTGCGTGCAGGCATATTGGACATACACTTCGAGATGGTCTTGTAGATGAGCGCCGACGGCAGGCAGGTCGGCCACGACCGGAACGTCCAACGAGCGCAGCAATTCGGCCGGCCCCACTCCAGACAGTTGGAGTAGCTGAGGCGAGTTGAAGGCACCACCGCATAAGATGACTTCTCCACCGTAGGCCATGTGCTGTCTGCCTCGGCGCGTATACTGAACGCCGACCGCCCGCTTGCCCTCAAAGAGAATGTTCGTTGTCAGCGCATGGGTCACGACCTTCAGGTGGGGGCGGCTTTTTAGCACCGGGTGGATGTAGGCACGTGCGGCACTGTGGCGACGGCCCCCTTGAATGTTTCGGTCAAAGGCGGCAAAGCCCTCCTGCCGATACCCGTTTACATCATCGGTTAGCTCAAAACCGGCCTGCTGCACCGACTGTAAAAAAGCCTGAAAGAGGGGGTTGGTGACCGGCCCTCGCTCGAGGTGGAGTGGACCCTCCTGTCCGCGGAAGGAATCGCCGGGCTGGACTGCTAGACAGCGCTCCATGCGTTTAAAGTAGGGCAGGCAATGCGCATAGTCCCACTGCTCCATACCCGGGTCGCTCGCCCAGCGCTCATAGTCGAGCGGATTCCCGCGCTGGAAAATCATGCCGTTGATGCTGCTGGAACCGCCCAGGACCTTACCCCGGGCGTGGAAAATCCGACGGTCGTGCATCATGGGTTCGGGGTCACTCTGGTAGCACCAGTCGTACAGGCGATTGCCAATTGGTATGGTGAGGGCTGCGGGCATGTGGATAAACAAATCCCAACGCCAGTCCATCCGACCTGCTTCTAGCAGCAGAACCGCGCTACCGTCTTCGCTCAACCGACGCGCTAGAACCGAACCCGCTGAGCCACCACCTACGAGGATAAAGTCGTAGGGCGCTTCCCTCCCACAGTTCTGTACGCTCGTGCGTTGCATAGTATATCCTCAGGCGTAGGCGTGCATTCGGCGTTCAAGACCCAACGGAAATCGGCGTCCACACGCGCGGTCGACTACGTGATCTTACGAGCCGTCCTGCTCTGCACTGCGCTTAGCCGTCTCAGCCAAACGCACCACGCACAGACCCAAACCGGCAGAAATCGCGTTGAGCTGAATGTCTTTCACTTCAAAGAATCGCTGCGGCAGGACCAGCTGTATACACTCGTCACCGATACCCACTAAAACCGTTATCCCCCAGGCCACGGCGTAGGCCCAACCCGTAGGTAGATCGATCCTAAGCGCCCGCAAAAACATATAGCCCATAAAGCCGTACTCGACCAAATGCAGCCGCTCGGCGGGAAATTGGGCAAAGGCGCTCAGCAGGTAGGCATATACGGCGGCCAGGCCCGCCAAGAGCGCGTAGCGGGGCAGCGTGTAATGCGCGCGCGTGCGGATGATGGAAACGATAATAGCCACGGCGAAAATAACCACCGCGACAATACCCGCGTGACGTATCGCTTCTCCCGTATATCCTCGTAAAAGCGACCAAACTTTCGGCATATACGGGATCGTGCTGTAGACGAAGGCAACGTAGACAAGAGCGGCAAACCACGCGCGAACGCGCTGCGGACCCGCGCGCAGATACAGCGAGTTGAACAGCGTGCGCAGCAGCACCAGTCCAACGATGCCCGCCGCGACGTAGATCAACGCATCGGTTACCAGCCAAAGGACCAAATCACCCAAAGCGCGCCCGATGCCGACGGCCAGCTGGCCCAGTTCTCCGGGTAGGACCGCCAGCTGTAGCCACAGCATAGCAAGGTCCCACGCCGGTTCACCCTCGCCCTCGGCCGCTGCCAGATAAAAGGTGACCCACTCGCTTTTCTGCTGGGGGTTATCCGTGCGATAGACCCTAAACTTCCACGGATTATACATGACCAACGAATTCCAAAAGCCGACCTGGAAGGGACCATAAACGGGTTCGTTGGTCGGCTCAATCAGCTCCCCAGCCAGGTGATACGCCCCTTCGCCCACCTCGTACTCGATGGTGTAGTTGGCCTGCGCAACGCCACTCCACGCCAAGCGAATCACGTGATCCACGCCCCTGTACTGCAGCGTGTCGCCGTTAGCCGGAAAAGCAATTACAGGCGCTTCCTCAGCAGCGGCAGCCGATGCGACGGCTGCATCCCCTCCCATGTCGGGCCGGTAGGCCACCTGGTGCGCATAGATGGCCCACTCGTTGAGCATGCGTCCTAAACTGTCTGACAGCGCCGTGCCCTCTTCCCACACGTTGTCCTCTTCGTAGGGATCGTCGTTGAGGTCGTATAGCTCATACTGCTGCTCCGTCACGCTGTGTATCAGCTTCCAGTCGCGCGTGCGCATCGCACGGTAGCGCTTTTGGTAGTCGGCCGCATCGGCCGTATAACCGGAGGCCGAGGTCTCAAAAAAGAGCGGCTTGGGCTGCCAGCTATCCTGACCGCGTATGAGCGGTAACAGCGACTGGCCCTGCGCGCGCGGCGGCGCATCCAGCGAGAGCAAATCCAGCAGCGTTGGCATGATGTCGATACTCTGCACGGGCTCGTCGAGCACGAGCCCTGCCGGGAGGATAGAAGGCCACCAAAACAGCATGGGGATGCGGATAATTTCGTCGTACAGCTGGCCCTCTTTAAAGGTCGACACGTGACCCACCACGCCGCGATCTAAGAGCCCTTCCCCGTGATCAGCTGCTACAATAACAATCGTGTTCTCTCGC
>CALDFW010000047.1 GCA_937942165.1 uncultured bacterium
TAGAGCACGGATTCGTCCGGGGAAAAAGCCAGTCCATTTGGGCGCTCAAAGTCGTCGGCCACAAGGGCGATGTGGCCATCGGGCGCTATGCGATAGACGCCGCTACAGGGCTGTTCCTGCTCGTCGGGGCTAATGCCGTACGGCGGATCGGTAAAGTAGATGGCACCGCTGGAGTGCGTTACTAGATCGTTTGGACTGTTGAGACGTTTACCCTCAAACGCATCCGCTAGGACGGATATCGAATCGGACCCGTCGGCTGCAGAGACGCGTCGATTGCCGTGTTCGCAGGCCAGCAGGCGCCCGGCGCCGTCGAGCGTCAGGCCGTTGCTCTGCCCCGAAGGATCGCGATGGACGCCTACCTCTCCGCTGGGCGTTACCGTGTGAATGCGGCTTTCGGGTATGTCGCTGAAGTACCAGTGCCCGTCTCTATGCCATACCGGGCCTTCCACAAAGGTGAACCCCGTAGCGAGTCTCTCTACGGGACCCGTCTGTAATGCCGTCTTTTGCATAGCCATTGTTTCTCCTGTGTATAAGAACGCGCCGAACGCGTCTTTGCAATTGGTTTGCATATGGGTTAAAATATAAGACCGAATGGCACGCTGAAACGAATGCGGTGTCGAACCTCACACGCGCGTTACCCATAGAGACGCTTGACCTACTATGAGCACCCTTTCTTCCCAATCACCGGGCGATATTAGTCTAAATAAGCGCTATTTTTTCGCCTTTCTAGCGTTTCAGGTGATTGTGCTGGGTGCTAGCCTGTTTTACAGCGAGTGGGTGCCGGCCGTTATCATTGGTGCGCTCGTCGCCGTGCTATTTGTCGTAGGTGTCTTGGTGCAGCCCTGGGTCATTGCTCCCATTGTCGTGCTAACTACGGGCCTTGACAGCACGGGGCGCTTTTTCGGCAGCCAGGACAGCGGCGGTGGGGGGTTCCACCTAACCGGCTTTCACCTGGCCTACATTCTGCTCATTATAGCCCTGGTCGTTCAAACCTGTCTGCGCGGTCGCACGCGTTTTCCCGAATTTGAGCTGCGCGCTCCGCTGCTGGCATTTTTGGCCTGCATCGCCGTATCGCTGACTTACTCGCCCAACCAGCCCGATGCCACGATTGGCTTTGTGCGCATGTGCGCGCTGGTCCTCTTCACCTATATGACCCAGGTCATTATCGACTCTAAAAAAGCCGTTTCTGCCGTGCTATGGTCCATGGTGCTGTTCACCATTGCAGGGGCCGGTATGGGGGCCTACCAGGTGATTACGGGCCAGTTTCATTTGCCCGTAAAGGTGATTACTGCGCTGGGTGGCAATATGCCGCGCGCTACGGGCACGTTTCACAATCCAAATATCTTTGCCACCTTTATGATGTGCGGAATTCTACCCCTGCTAGCCGTGCTGCTCAATTTCAAAATGAGCTGGACCGCGCGGATCCTGTTCGGTCTGGCGGTTATTATTGGTTTTGGCGGCTTACTGGCGTCGTTTAGCCGCTCAAACTGGATGGCTACGCTGGTTGCGGTCTTCGTGATCCTTTGGCTCAGCGGTAAGATTCGCTACTTCTTTTACCTGCTGTTTGGCAGTATTCTCGCCGTGCTGGCGTTAAAAGAGTTTGTTCCCTTTGCCGAGTACATTTTTGAGCGCTTCATCTCCATATTCACGCTTTTTGAGCAGTTTGGCTCGGTGGGGCGCACGTCGAGCACCGCCCGTATCTATCTCATTTTAGCTTCGCTCGACATGTTTTCAGACCATCCGCTGCTCGGCATTGGTTGGCGCGCCTTCCCGCACGTTTTCTCCGACTACGCGCCGGCGGGTTATCCACACTGGAGCCAGGTGAACGAACCGCACACGGTGATCACGATGGTGCTGGGCGAGTTGGGAATCGTCGGCTTTGCCGCCATGCTGTGGTTTATCCTGAAGGTGTTCTTTGTAAGCCTGAGTCGGTTTTACGAGATGAAAGACGCCTATTTACGCTCGGTGCAAATAGGGCTGATTGCCACCTTTGTCGGCTTTCAGGTCAACCAGTCATTTAATGGAGACCTCGCGAACAATATGTTCTGGTTTGGCGTCGGTATGCTCTTTGCCGTGCAGCGTGTCGAGAAAATGGAGCGGGAGAAAACCGAGGCCACTTAGGACGGGGTCAATCCTGAAATTCCACAGGCGTCGAGCGCAGGCTCGATGCCTTTTTTTATGCCCTCTACCCAGATACAGTATTTCTCAATGGGATGCGCTTAATGCGTTATAGGGTAGGAATTGGCCGTGAAGTTTAGTATACTACTAGCGTCAACTGGAATTTCCCCCAAGGATGGTCCACGTGGCTCTAAGTATAAACAGCAATCAGTCTGCGATTAATGTACGCAGAAACCTCAACGCGACTACGCGCGAACTCTCGACGAGTTTGGAGCGCCTCTCCTCGGGCCTGCGCATAAATCGCGCTGCCGATGATGCGGCTGGACTCTCCGTGCGCGAAGGACTGCGCGCAGAGTCTTCAGGTCTGCAGGCCAGCGTGCGCAACGCCGAACAGGCGACCAATCTCATTCAGACGGCCGAAGCCTCGCTCAACGAGGTCAACGCGATCCTCGTGCGCATGCGCGAACTGGCCGTTCAATCCTCCTCTGGCACGGTAAGCGACAGCAACCGCGAGTCGGTGCAGACGGAGTTCTCTCAGCTCAGTAACGAGATTGACCGCATTGCACAGTCGACGACCTTCAACAGTCAGGTACTGCTGACCGGCTTTGGAAATGCCGTCAGCTCGCTCTCGAGTGTCCTCGTTTCTAGCAATGTGACGGGGGTGACCAACGTGGCCATTTCTGGCGCGGCGTCGGGGACGTTCACCTTTATCGATGCGGCAGACGATAGCGACCTGACGTTGGGCAACGGATCGGTGACGCAGACGATTTCGCTGGGAACCGCGCTCGACGGCAACGTCGTGGCAACCGGCACAAAGATCGTCGCAAACTTTGACCGTTTGGGTATTCAGGTTACGCTGGCGGGCGTAGGTGCTGCCGATGCTACGGGTTCCTTTAGCGATGGTGATTTGGACACCTACCAGCTCGTCGTTGAGGAGGGCACGGGTGCCAGCTTTCAGATTGGTCCTTCGGATTCGAGCTTCAATCGTCTGGAGCTGTCCATACCCGACCTGACGGCGACGGGTGACGAACTCAATTTGGATTCGACAAGCGTGACGACGCAGACGACCGCTCAGTCTGCGATTACCGATATCGATGGGGCGATCACGCGCGTTTCGCAGGAGCGCGGCAACCTAGGCGCGATTCAAAACCGCCTCACGTTTAATCTGTCGGCCACGGAGAATCGCATTGAACAGGTGCAGGCAGCCGAGTCGACCATCAGTGACACGGATATCGCCCAAGAAGTCTCCAAGCTGACGCGCGCGCAGGTTCTTTCACAGGGTGCGTCTGCTCTGCTCGTGCAGGCTCAGGGCGTGCAGGCGACGAGCGTGCTGACGCTGCTGGGCTTCCAGCAGCAGTAGGTTAAGGGGCAAATAGCACGTAGCCGACGGCGCTGCGCTCCAACCACACCGTGCAGAACTCACCCAGGTCATAGGTGCGCGATACCTCGTCGTCGCGTGCGGCGGCCGGATCGTTGACCAGCACGCGATTGCCTTCGTAGCCGCGCACGACTAGCAGATGTCCATTCGTCCTGCGCACGGCCCCATCGCGCAGTTCGCCTTCGGCATAGCGCACGGAGGCGATCAGCGGATGGCCCGCATCCAGCAGTCCTCTTGCCACTTCCCAGCGCGGAACGTGTAGCAGATAGCCCATCAGCCCGCGCCCAGAGGCGGCGTGTACATTGGCAGGCCAGACGCCGTAGAGGCCGCTGGGCCTATGCCGTGCTTCCTCTATGATATCGTAGACGTCTACCGACTTTCCGTAAAAATCCAGGAGCATACTCACCGACGTAGGCGAGCATACTCGGTTGGCGATATCGCTGCGCAGCTGCATCTGACTGCGCGCGGGCACGTCGTGCGCGAAGTGGCCCTGTGTCAGGGCCGGCGCCGGTGAAGGGCCGTCTGCGCGCAGCGAGACAGAGAGCAGAGCGGGTAGGTCGGCGATTGGGTGCGCGCACTGTACGTGCCAGTGCAATACGGCCCTTTTAAGCGGTGCCTCAACGCGCCAAATGTCGACGTCTGCACGCACGCTCTGCGCATTATAATCTCCCTTATCGTCGCCCGTAAAGTTGCCCATCGGTGCCAGCGCGCAGCGCGCACGCGCTCCGTCTGTCGTCTCGTATTCGAGTGTGCACTGGTAGCCCCAGAGGGCCTCTGTGTGCAGGGAGAGGCAGGGCAAGACCTCGCGCAGGCCGCGCAGGGCTTCTACTGGAACGCTCTGATGCCACGTCCACTGATCGCGCCGTCCTCGCCACGTAATTTGATCGACATGGTCGAGCACGAGCGCTGACGGTAGCGCGGTGTTCCAGTGAGATGCTTGGTGCTGTGTAGCTATGAGCAGGTGCGTTGTCATGGCAAAAAATATAGGGTGCCGCTGTGCGAGGACAATATTGGAGCGGTTCTCTTCGGCGTCGCTAGCCCCATAAGTCTGGGCTAGGTGGATAGAGCGTGCTGCCCTCGTAGCGCAGGCCTGGCTGCCGATCTTTTCTGAGTAAGAGCGGCCCGTCCAAATCGACAAACTCGGCCTCGCCCGCCAGTAGCGCGGCCGGCGCCATAGAGAGCGAAGTGGCGACCATGCAGCCGATCATAACGCCAAGGTGCAGCTGCCGCGCTTGGCGGAGCAGCGCGAGCGCCTCGGTTAGGCCGCCCGTTTTGTCGAGTTTAATATTGACGTACTCGTAGCGACCGGCCAGTGCGTGTAGGTCGGCGGCGGTGTGACACGACTCGTCGGCGCAAAAGGGCAGCGGGTGCGTCATATCACTCAGCGCGTCGTCTTGACCGGCTGGCAGGGGCTGTTCGACGAGGGTGACGCCCCGCTTAGAGAGCGCCTCGGCAAACGGCTCGACCTCGTGCTCTTCCCATCCCTCGTTGGCATCTACGATCAGTGCGGCATCTGGAGCCCCACGGCGAATGGCTTCGACGCGTTCCAGATCACCTTCGCCAGCTAGCTTGATTTTCAGCAGCGGACGTTCCGCGTTGGCCGCTGCTGCCCGCCCCATATTTTCTGCTGTGTCGAGCGAAATTGTGTAGGCCGTTTGCACGGGCTTGGGCGGAGGGAGCCCGGCCAGTTCGCATACGGGCTGGTTCCGGCTTTTGGCCTCTAGGTCCCACAGCGCGCAGTCAAGCGCGTTGCGCGCCGAACCGGCCGGTAAATGCTGCGGCAGGTCCGTTCGCTCCAGTCCGGACTCGATGCTAGCGCGCAGCCCCTCTAGCTGAGCGACCACCTGCTGCACGGATTCGCCGTAGCGCGGATAGGGCATGCTTTCTCCGCGTCCAGTGTGCCCGTCGCGCGAGACGGTGCACACTACGACGTCAGCGCTGGTCTTGGTCCCACGCGAAATAGTGAAGGCCTGCGCCAGCGGCCAGCGCTCACTCCGGACGTCAAATTGCATTAGAGCGGCAGAGCGTCTACGAGGCGGCCAGCGCCCTGGCGCATGGGGTCGACGCAGGGTAGGCCGGTCTGTTGCTCGAGGGTCTCGAGCAGGTCGAGTGCATTATCTTCACTCCGCTTAGAAGTATTGACGGCGATGCCAACCGTGCGGCAAGCGGGATTGGTTAGGCGCCCACAGGACTCGTTGAGGCGGATGCATGCGTCGATGGCTGGGAGTCCATAGGTGGGCAGGCCGCGCATATGATCGCGGTCGGGATCGTGGCAGAGCACGAGGGCGTCGGGCTGTGAGCCGTGCAGCAGGCCGAGCGATACGCCGGCGTACGAAGCGTGAAAGAGCGAGCCCTGTCCTTCGACCAAGTCCCAGTGGTCTGCTTCGTTGTTGGGTGAAAGCACTTCGGCGGCACCAGCGATAAAATCGGATATGATAGCATCTACGCAGAGGCCTTCACCCGCTATAAAGATGCCCGTCTGACCGCTGGCGCGAAACGTGGCTTTCACACCGCGCGTCTGCATTTCGCGCTCTATCGCCAGGGCCGTAAACATCTTGCCGACGGAGCAGTCGGTGCCGACGGTGAGCAGGCGCTTGCCGCTGCGCTTGGCGCCGCTGGCAATGGGAAAAGACCGATCCGAATAGCGCACGTCGTGCAGCGCTGTGCCCTGCGCAGAAGCGCGCTCTTTTAGTCCGGGAATAGCAGACAGACGGCCGTGCAGGCCACTGGCAATATCGAAGCCTAAGTCGACGGCTTGCAGCAGGGTATCGCGCCACGCTTCAGACACAATGCCGCCTCGATTGGCCACGCCGGCAATCAGCGTTTGCGCACCGGCTGCGCGCGCCTTTTCGAGCGTCATATCGGGCAGGCCGATGTCGGCCTTACAGTCGGGCAGGCGCAGCTGACCGACGCATAAATCGGGGCGCCAGCGGGCAATGCCGTCGGCCGTTTTTGCGGCTAGTTGGTCGGGTGCGTCGCCTAGAAAGAGCACGTAAGGTTGTCTAAGCTGGATCAAAGAATGGGTTCCTCATGTTAAGTGGAATGCATAAAATAGCGATTGGTCCGTTTTGGGAAAATAGAGATCTGGCGTTGACGCAGGGGTGCTTATTGTCGTACACTGCTGCCTCGAAGTAAGATTGACTTATCAACCGAAAGGAATGACATGAAGCTGCAGGTATATCAATCGTACTGGGGCATGGCGGGACTGCCGTTTAACGGCGATGAAGAGTGGAGTATGGAGGAAAAGCTCGAAAAGATTGCCGAAGGGGGCTTCGACGGCGTCGAGTTTCTCATGGAGGAAAAGGCGCATCGCGATGCTATGGTGCCGCTGTGCGACAGGTTGGGACTCAAGCGTTCAAATATTGTCTTCCCGTGGACGCCGGAGGAGTTTGACGACGATATCAAGGCGGCCCAAGACGGTGGCGCGTCGCATATCAACCTGCAGCCCATGCCCATGCCGCGCCGGGTAGCAGACGGCGTGTCCTATATCGTGCGCTGTATGGATCGGGCCGCTGCGGCCGGATATCAGCTCTTTTTTGAAACGCACCGAGATCGCATGACGACGGACATGTACTTCACGCTCGACTTGATCGAGGCCGTGCCCGACATGGTGCTGTGCGGCGACCTATCGCACTTCTTGGTGGGGCGCGAATTTGCCGGTCCGCCTATTTCGGAACAAAACCAGCAGTACATGGAACAGATCTTGGCGCGCTGTGGCGCCTTTCACGGGCGCGTTGCCTCGCGCGAGCAGGTGCAGGTGCCCACGGGTTTTGCCCACAACCAGGTTTGGGTCGATCTCTACGAGAGCTGGTGGGAATACGGCTTTAAGCAGTTCAAAGAGCGCGCTGGCGAAGACGACGTGATGACCTTCGTCGTCGAACTGGGGCCGCCGACCTATGCCATACAGGGTGCCGATGGCCGCGAACTGTCGGATCGCTGGGAAGAGGCGGTGCGAATGAAGGATCGCGTGCGTGCAATTTGGGAGCGCTGCTAGCGCGTATCGACGGTGCGTGTAATGTAAATCAAATCCCCGGTCCAAAGCGGACCGGGGATTTTTGTATGCGTAGACCTATTCGAGCACTTCTATTTCGTCGGGTAGATTGGGCACCATGCAGAGAAATTCAAAGGGTTCGTCGCCCTCGGCTCGATACCAGTGCGGCACGCCGGCGGGAATGTATACGACGTCGTCTCCCTTTACCTGAAATTCTTCGTCACCGATGCCGATGGTCGCCCTTCCGCGCAGGACGTACTGCTCATGCTCAACGGTGTTGGTGTGGCGTGGCATACCGCCGCCGGGCTGCATGACAAAGCGACGCATGGCAAAATGAGGGCTCTGTTCGGAGCCGATAAGCACCTGGCGTTGGGTATCTTTGCCGCCTCCTACAGTTTCAAAAGGCAGCTGATCGGCTTGGCGCACGGACATGGTATAGCTCCTAGCTGAAGGGTAGAGTAGATGTGTATTGGGCGGCCCGGCACATTCCATCCGGTCTGCTGGACCGCCCGAATCTCTGGGCGCTCTATTCGCGCGTAATAACGGGCGACTGACTGGCGCGCTGGAAAAGGTCGGCAAACTCGCTGCTGCCGTCGTCGTCGACGAGAACCGTGTTGCAGCCCCAATCGTCTACGGGCTGGTTGCCCTTGCCAAAAAAGTTCCAGACTTGGCCGTTATTAGTGAAATAGACGCAGACTCCACCCGGTCGAGTGGTCTTTATCAGTCGCCGCGGCAGTGCGTGGTCGGCCTTATCAACCCGGTACTGTTCGAGAGCGTTTTCATCCATTTCGACGCCTAGACCCGGCGCTTCGGGCACCTGTGCGTGGCCACCCACCACGGGAATGCGCTCGGTGAGCAGGTGGTGTTCGTAGAGTTCGTGACAGGTGATTGTCGGCCACTGGGCGTGCGTCAGCACGGCGCTTAGGTGAAGAGAGAGCGCGGTCGTGGGACCGGCGCCGACCATTTGTAGAAAGAAGGGCATGTTGAGTGAACCGGCCGTGCTTCCTTGACGCATGACCTGCGATACGCCGCCGCCGAGCACGTAGCCATCGCACACGCCACCCATTTCAATGCCGTCGCGTGGCCCGATGACCCCGTAGTGGTGGGCGATGGCACTCTCTATCTGCGTGCGCATGTAGCGGTTGCCCGCGGCATCTTCGCGCGGGATGGGATCCTCAAAGATTTTGATCTTGGGAAAAGTGCGCTCCAACTCGCGCAGGATGGGTATCGCGTTAGAGGCGTTGTTGAGAAAGGCGTTCCAATCCGCGTCAATGCGGAAGTGGTCGGGCGTGGC
>CALDFW010000048.1 GCA_937942165.1 uncultured bacterium
GCACTGCGCTGATGCGCTACTTTTTATTCAGCCCAGCTTGCCGCAGCGCATCGGCAAAGGCCGAATCCGATGGCGGAGCAGCCTGCCGCCGCTGTGTATTATTTTTGCCCCTGTTTTTGCTGCGTTTAGTCGTTTCCTGGGGGCCGTTTTGTCGCGGTTTTGGGTCGTGTTTTTGGGTGCGATCTGAGGAACCGACTGAAGCCACTTTTTCTTCATCGCTTTGCTCTCTGCGCATTGATAGGGCGATGCGTTTGCGCTCTAAGTCGACCTCGGTGACCCGCACCTCAACTTGCTCTTGCACCTTTACAATTTCATTGGGGTCTTTCACATAGCGATCCGCCAATTGGCTGATGTGTATGAGGCCGTCTTGATGAACCCCGATATCGACGAAGGCGCCAAATGCGGTAATATTGGTAATCACCCCAGGAAGTTTCATACCCGGTTTGAGATCTTCCATTTTTTCAATGCCCTCAGCAAAAGCAAAGGCACTAAACTCCTCGCGGGGATCTCGTCCCGGCTTTGACAATTCGGAAAGTATGTCCTCTAGCGTCGGCAGGCCGACTTCGTCGCTGGCATACCGCGTTAGATCAATGCGTCGGCGTAGATCATCGCGGCGCAGCAGTTGGCCGACCTCAACGTCAAGATCCTTGGCCATTTTCGAGACTAATGTATAGCGCTCAGGATGAACGGCACTGGCATCAAGCGGGTTTTCTCCGTCGTGGATTCTCAGGAACCCGGCCGCCAGTTCAAATGCTTTGGGGCCTAATCGAGGGACCTCTTTTAGTCCTTTACGCGAGGTGAAAGGGCCATGCTCTCGGCGGTATTCGATAATATTATGAGCCAGCTGAGGCCCCAGTCCAGAAACATAGGATAGCAGCTGCTCACTGGCTGTATTGACCTCAACGCCGACGCTATTGACACAGGATACGACCACGTCGTCTAGACTGCGCTTGAGCGCATGTTGGTCAACATCGTGTTGGTATTGACCGACTCCAATAGATTTGGGGTCTATTTTGACCAACTCGGCAAGCGGATCCATTAACCGACGACCGATAGATACCGATCCGCGTACGGTAAGATCATAATCGGCAAACTCGGCGCGCGCGGCATCGGAAGCCGAATACACAGAGGCGCCACTTTCGTTGACCATAACGATTTGAATGGATTTGGGTAGACCAATACTGCGAGCAAACCGCTCGGTTTCACGACCACCGGTGCCATTGCCAATGGCAATAGCTTCGATCTTATGCTCTAAACAAAGGTGTTGGAGGATGGATGCAGCCTTATCGCTGTGTCGGTCTGGATAGATAACGTCAGTGTGGGTCAAATTCCCCTGCGCATCTAAGCAGACGAGTTTAGAGCCCGTGCGGAAACCCGGGTCTAGGGCCAGCACGTTTTTTTGTCCCAACGGCGGTGCTAAGAGCAGTTGGCGTAGATTTTCAGCAAATACTCGAATGGCTTCTTCGTCCGCGACATTTTTGCTCTCGACGCGCATTTCAGTTTCCATCGAAAGAGAGAGCAGGCGCTTAAAGGCGTCTTGAGCCGCTAGCTGCACCTGTGTACTACAGGCATTATCGCCCTGTACAAACTGCTGATCTAGGGCGGCCAAGCACTGCTCTTCGGGGCCGATAATGCGCAGGCTCAGGCACTGCTCTTTTTCTCCGCGACGCATGGCTAAAACGCGATGAGAAGGTGCCTTTGCAAGCGGTTCTTCCCATTCAAAATAGTCGCGATACTTACTCCCTTCCTGCTCTTTCCCTGTCGTCACACGCGTGCGTAGAGTGCTGTGAGAGGCGTAAAGATCGCGCACTTGGGCTCTGGCCTGTGGATCTTCGTTGATCCATTCAGCGATAATGTCGCGCGCGCCAGCAAGGGCATCCGCTACGCAAGTCACTTCTTTTTCTTGATCTATGAATGCCGCGGCTTCTGTATCAGGATCCGTGGTTTCATCTTGTTTAAAGAGCAGGTCGGCTAATGGTGCAAGCCCTTTTTCTCGCGCAATCGTAGCACGGGTACGGCGTTTGGGGCGATAGGGTAGATAAATATCTTCCAGGGTGCTAAGGCTTTGTGCCGCCGAAACTTTTTCGCGCAGTTGATCTGAAAGCACTTCTTGATCTTCTAGTGATTTAAGTATCGTATCACGCCGTTTATCTAACTCCCTTAATTGCTCTAAGCGATCGCGGATTTGCATGATAGCCACTTCGTCAAGAAGGCCGGTAGCTTCTTTGCGGTAGCGGGCAATAAAAGGAACCGTTCCTCCTTCATCTAATAAAGCTATGGTAGAAATAACTTGCTGCGATTGAACGTTGAGCTCAGTTGAAATGGTTTCGGCATACTGCGTAGACATGCGATATCCTTAGGAATTTTTCGTAGATTAGATCTAAAAAAAGGTGATAAGTAAACAGCAGAAGGCACCCCCAAAGGGGCTTCCCAATTGCTCTCGATATGGATAAATAAATTCGGGGAGTGAAGAGATCGCTGTGGTTCTATTTTTTTAAGTCTGCTAAGGTCGTGGCAGCAATATGCTTGCGATCATCGTCAAAGACATCGGTGAGTTTTTCCAGCCAGTCGATTCGCAGGTCGGTGCGATTTGCATTAAAGCGCAGATCAAGTCCTTTTGGCGCGTAGGCCGCAAAGAGCAGCTTGCGTGCGCTATCACCGGCATTGGCACTGCCGCCGTGAATCAGTCCAGTGGTTGATATGGCCACATCACCCTTCTTGCCGCTTACCGGAATATATTCCGCATAATCCAAATCCGGCAGATCCTTGATATTCGTTGGATGCTCCTGATAGGCCGGCTCCGATCCCAGATGATCAGCAATCAGCTGATGACTGCCGGGCGAGATGACTGTCGGAGCGCGATCCGCAGGAATATCATCAAGCATGATCATAAATGTCACCAACATGCGTATTGGCCGTGCGTCGAGTTGATCTCGATTGTATTGAATATCTACATGCAGAGCACTCTCATTATACGACCATTCCTCAGCATTCGGCAGCGTATGCAGCGTTGCTCCAGACACTAGTTCGACCGCATCCGCATGCAAAACATCACAGGCTGCGGCTTCGAGATGCGGGTGTTGGAAAACGCCTTCAAACCCCGGCCCGGTTGGATAGCCAATAATTCCGGTTGGTTTTTCATCATTGTCATACAAGGCATCCATCTCAGCAAGTGCCGCATCAATGATGGCTGGCGGAAGCAAGTTTTCTACAATGCTTAAACCGCTGCTAAAGAAATCATCAACCTGTTTTTGATCTAACATGATTAATCGCTTGTTTGTTAAATGTGGTGCTGACTTGGCTCCCAGAACTGCACAAAGAGAAGCATCCTCGTGCGCTAAGCGGCGCAGTCCCATTCCTGCTGGAGGGCTCTACTTATTGCATTGTGCAAGCAACGTTGCACGGGTGCGGACACAGCCGAGCGCACCATAGGACGCATACTGGGAAGCGGGATAGGGCGTTTTTAATATCCAACGGCTTTCCCAGCTTCGCCCTATAAATATGGATCGAAAAACGTCCGCTCAGCTCCGAAATTATCCATCGCCACCACCTCATCGCCACGCAGTCGCGTGCGTATGGGCTCGATGTGCAGCCGCTCCGACAGTAGCAACTCCTGCTCCATAAGCGGAAAGTCGATGCGAACGGCGGCCCCAGCTGGCGGTTCCGCGACAAACAAATAATCATCGCTCCAGGTCGCCGTCGCCCCCGTCACCCGCACCGTCTCCCGCGCGACCCACGACGGTATCCGCACCCATAGGGGACCCGCCTTCTTCGCTTCGACCTGCAATCCATCGCCGGTGTAGGGAGATTGCACTCTTACCGCCTCCGTCTCGTGGTCAAAGAGCATATTGACCCAATGGCCCGATTCCTCGGAACGCACCACTTCGCGATAGGCCTCACACAGGGACGCCACCGTGCCACCGACAATATCCATATTGAACGACAGATTAGTCCGCCCCGTGCCCACCGACTTATGCCCGTAGGGCGCTGGGAATCCGTAAGCGCCCAGATGCCGGTCAGCCACTTCGCGCAGTCCGTCAATATTGTCGGGATTGGGCGGATCGGAGATAAACGAATTGTCGCGCAATTGCGCGGGTAACAAATGTCCGCGCAACATTCGCTCGGCGTCTCCGTAGTACTCGCCAAACCCCCAGCGTCCCAAAATCAGCGCCGTCTCCAGTATATCTCCCGAGTTGTTGGTCTCACCGTGATCGCTATCCTCCTGCGTCGTCAACTCGCATGACCAACCCAGCTCGTCGCGCATCGCCCACAGCCCATCTTCGCAAAAGGCCTTCACCCTTAACATCAGCGCGCCGTCCCCGGTCAAATCGGCCAGCTGCGCCAGCGACGAGAGCACGCAGGTGATCGAATGGGTGTGGGCGGTTTCGAAGCGCTCCTGGTCGAAGCTGCCGTCGGGCAGGTAGAATTCATTGACCGCCTTCTCCTTAAGAGCCAACGCCAGATCCAAGGCCGGCGCGTAGCCCGTAGCGCGATAGTACTTGACCAGCGGCCCCAGCATCCGCGCCTCGCCCTGGATAAAGCCGCTACCATTCTGGTAGACGAACCCCAACCGCTCCAGCGCGGGCAGATCCCAGCGGTCGTCCGCGTTCCACAGTTGGCCGATTGCAGCGATGCTCTTTTCGGCCAACTCGCGCGCCTCGCGGTCGTCGCGGAAGCGGGCCAGCGCGTAGAGCGCGTGGAAGCCCTCGCGCAAGTTGTGCGCACAAAAGTTGATCGGTGCCCCGTCCTTGGTCTCGCGGTTAAGCGGCAGCGCCACGGGACCGCTATATGACAAAAACGCAGCGCGCCGGTGATTGCCTATCGCCGCCTCATCAACCACAGCGCCAATCGCATCTTCGGCGCTCAGCAGCGCGTTGAGGTGCCTCCCCGGCACATGCGCCTCGCTGTGGACCGCATTGAAAGCCAACAGCGCCTCGGGCTCAATCAGCGAGCTAAAGAAAGGTACGCCCCCGTCGTCGGCGTCGAAGACATTGTGCATGGTGCGGCAGCCGAGCCGGATCGCCGCGGCGATGTCACTCGTATTTACGTCATTTAACTTGGACATGGCTACTCCCTTTCAATCTTCAGTGATCGCGCTGGCTGTGCCCCAGCGCCCGTCTCCATCGCAGACAGAATAGTAGGTCCGATGGCGCCCATCGTCCAACGCCGCCAGACACATGTCCAGACGATTAGGTGTGTATAACCTATGGTGATCCCCTTTCCCGTCCATATGGAGACAATCATTATCTTTAATTTTATTCGACATCCTACGTATATTCTCTGTGATGCGAAATTACAGGGGCAATGAACGTTAGTCTTGGTCTCTTAGTGGCTTTCGTTTACAAACAACAACACGAAATAATCTATAGCGAAAAACATGATCCAGTCCGTACAAACCATCGTCCAATCTAAGCTTTTTCAAAACTTTATTTTATTTCTAATTATCCTAGCAGCCGTCATCGTGGGGATAGAAACAGACAGGAATATCGATCCTGCTTCATTAGAAATATTACATATCCTCGATGATTTGATTCTCTACTTATTCACCTTAGAGGCGGCTTTAAAGATTTTAGCAGAGGGAAAGAAGCCGTGGCGCTATTTCCAAAGCGGCTGGAATCTGTTCGATTTTGCGATCGTAGCCGTCTGCTACCTACCTGCTACCGGCTCTTTTATCACGGTGCTGAGATTATTTCGCTTATTTCGAGCCATTCGTCTCATTAGTGTGATTCCAAAATTACAAATACTAGTGGGTGCTTTACTGAAATCCATCCCTTCAATGTTCTACATCAGCATCTTACTTTCTCTCTTCTTCTACATATATGCCGTGATGGGTGTGATGCTATTTGGGGACAATGACCCACTTCATTTCGGTGATTTGGGTATTTCTCTACTTACCCTTTTTCGCGTGGTGACCTTAGAAGACTGGACAGATGTGATGTACCTTCAGATGTATGGGTCGGACATTTACCAAGGCTTTAACCAACCTATCGAAGGCATGGACATCGTACCAAAGGCGCAGCCCGTGGTGGGTATCCTTTATTTTGTT
Organism: uncultured bacterium; assembly: GCA_937942165.1. Classification (GTDB taxonomy): domain Bacteria; phylum Latescibacterota; class UBA2968; order UBA8231; family UBA8231. The sequence continues at coordinate 6,047 of CALDFW010000048.1, forward strand.
TCCTTTGTTCTATTTGGGACAATGATCATGTTGAACCTCGTCATCGGAGTAATTATCAATTCAATGGACGAGGCGCATAAAGAGGTGGATCGAACGAGTAAAGAGAACGCCGAGACGATTCAAGATGTGAAGGCAAAGCTAAAAGAAATATCGGATAAGCTGGATACGTTGTAGAAGGTCTAGTTTTCCAATCGCAGGAGCGCCGACCTGGTGCACCCCATTAGGGCACTATCCTATGCGAAAAACTGACAAGAAACTTGAAAGCACACTGATCACAGCACTCACAGAAGTGTGCAACGAAGCACTTGAAGCGTTCAATGGTTTTCAGTGGCTAACACATTTTGCAAACTATTCCCATTTCCCAGACAGCCTTATTATCGTCTGTGTTTTTGATACAAATGAGCATCTCGAAAAAATGTATCAAAAGGACACAGGAAATGCGTTTAGGCACATGATAAAATCAAAACTTGAGTCTATTGGTATAAGACTTAAAAACATCCATTCACATGTGAAATTCGACACTGAAAAAGCGTGTGAAAAAGAGCATGATGGAAGATGGAATAAGCGGTTTAACTATGCTTGATATCCAATTGATAAATTATCGCCGAGTATATACGCACGATGAATAAAACTAACCCTCCTATCACAACCTTCGAACAGTTTGCGACGTCGGCCGATTATTCTCTCATGAATACCTTGCGCGCCGACCCAGACAGCACGCATGACGGCAATGATCATCGTCCGCGCCAAGTCTTTTCAGGGCACTTTGTCCCCGTTACCCCGACGCCCCTTGAAGCGCCGGAATACGTTTCTCACAGTAGTCGCTTTTTCGCAGAACTGGGACTGAGCGATGAATTGGCGCTAGAGCAATCCTTCCAACAGGTATTTTCTGGTGATCTATCGGCCGTGATTGATCCCATGCGTTCGTTCGGATGGGCAACTGGATATGCACTCTCGATTTATGGCACTGAATACACCCAACAATGTCCGTTTCAAACGGGCAATGGGTATGGAGATGGACGTGCGATATCCATTTTTGAGGGCATTTTTAACGGCAAACGCTGGGAGATGCAGCTAAAAGGGGGCGGTCCGACGCCCTATTGTCGTGGCGCAGATGGTCGTGCCGTCCTTCGTTCGAGTGTGCGAGAATTTTTAGCGCAGGAATATATGCATGCGCTAGGCGTGCCGACGTCGCGCTCGCTAACGCTCTATGTCTCTCAGACGGAGACCGTTAGTCGCCCTTGGTACGCCCAAGACTCCAAAAATTTTGATCCAGATATTTTAGTCGATAACCCCGTAGCCATATCAACGCGCGTTGCCCCTTCCTTTTTGCGTGTGGGCCAATTAGAATTATTTGCCCGCCGCGCTCGCAGTGATGCGCATCCCAACTCGTTAGAAGAGCTACGCATGATCGTCGCTCATCTAATTGAGCGAGAGTACGAGAGTGAAATAGACCAACGTCTACGCCTTACTGATCAAATTGTAGAACTGGCCGAGATCTTCAGTAAACGGCTGACCTCACTCATCGCAAACTGGCTTCGCGTAGGATACTGTCAGGGCAACTTCAACAGCGATAATTGCCCGGCAGGTGGCTATACCCTCGACTACGGACCATTTGGTTTCTGTGAGGTTTTTGATCCCAAATTTCAGCCTTGGACTGGGGGTGGAAACCATTTTTCTTTTTTTAATCAACCTCGCGCCGCAGAAGCTAATTACCACATGTTTTGGTCGGCCGTAAGGCCCCTATTAGCAGAAGATACCGGCGCACTGGAACGCTTAGACAGCGTCAGACAACGCTTTCCAGAAACTATGCAACAACAGCTGCAAACCATGTGGGCATCTAAACTCGGCCTAGCTGAATTCAACTCACAGCTGTTTAATCAATTGATCCAGTTGATGTCGCAATCAGAGGTGGATTATACCATCTTCTTTCGCGAGCTATCCAACATACCCGATACTATCGTGGCATTGAAGGAGAGCTTCTATGTAGACATATCGACCCAACTTGATAGAGAGTGGCAAAACTGGCTCATAGCTTGGCGTAAACTTGTGATTCAGAATGGCAATCAGGAAGAAATCTCTAAAAAGATGAAACAGGTTAACCCGAAGTTCACTTGGCGAGAATGGTTAGTTGTTCCCGCTTATGAACGGGCCCAACAGGGTGACTACAGCCTAGTAAAAGAGCTACAAGAAGTCCTTAGCCACCCCTATGATGAACAGTCACAAGCCATCGAAGAAAAATATTACCGATTAAAGCCAGAAGCGTTTTTTAACGCCGGCGGTGTTTCTCATTACAGCTGCTCGTCGTAGTGGACTGTACGTGTAGCATATCAACGCCTGCCACATCACTAAGATGACTCTCTCATAATTCTCTAATCCATTAGCTATGCACTATTGCTCTTCTGCAGCAGTGCTCGTTATTTAATTTGTCTATTCATTTATAAAATTTGTAAGGTGATTTGGTAAAATGAGTACGAACTTCTCCGCATATTCGAAGCCGTTTAAATCTCTCTTTGCATACTTGCTGCTTGGCTTATTCGCTCTGCCAGTATGCGCTCAAGAAGAAGGCTCCCTCACCGGCACGGTTACTGACGATGATTCAGGTGAGAGTTTGCCAGGCGTCAGTTTACTGCTAGAAGATACAGGTTGGGGCACCAGCTCTGATATCGAGGGTGAATTTGCCATTGAGGGCATTGAACCAGGCACCTATACCCTCGAGGCCAGCATCATCGGATATAAAGCCTACAAGAGAAAAGTGGAAATCTTAGCGGGGCAGGAAACGCAGATAGATTTCCATCTGCATCCCAGTCCGATTCACTTGGGCGAAGTCTTAGTCCAGTCCGAACGCGCCTACTCCGCAGCCTCTTCGCGTTCCGTGCGCACATTTGACCTAGAAATTCGGCCCAGTCGAACCGCTCAGCAGATGCTGCAGATGGCTCCGGGATTAATCATTGCCCAGCATGCGGGAGGCGGTAAAGCCGAGCAAATTTTCCTGCGCGGGTTTGACGCCGACCACGGTACGGACGTGGCTATTGACGTCGATGGGCTCCCGGTAAACATGGTTTCGCACGGACACGGCCAAGGATATGCAGACCTGCACTTTATCATACCCGACGTAATTGAGCGAGTCGACGTCTCAAAAGGACCCTACTTTGCCCAATATGGCAATCTAGCCACGGCCGGCGCCGTCAGCTTTCAAACGCGCAATCATTTAGAGCACAACGAGATCCGCTTAACGGGTGGCAGCTTCGGCATGGCCAACTATACCATGCTGTATCAATTGCCCATGGCCAACGTGGGCGAAACGGCCTACTTTGCCGGCAACTATTACCGCAGCGACGGTCCCTTCGACAACCCGCAAAATCTGCAGCGCTTCAACGTATTCTCCAAAGTGCACACCCACCTTTCGGAGCGTTCTACGCTGACGTTAGACCTAGGCGCTTTTAGCTCGGCTTGGGACGCCTCGGGACAGCTGCCTGCACGCGCTATAGCGAGCGGTCTGATCGACCGCTGGGGCGCCATTGACGACTTTGAGGGCGGCACGACGGGGCGGCGCAACCTCAACCTGACCTTTCGATCCAAAGGGCGCAACAATAGCGACTTTACCGCTCAGGCCTACTTTAGCCGTTACGACTTCAAACTCTTTTCAAACTTCACCTTCTTTCTCGAAAATTCGCTTGACGGCGATATGATCGAACAGATCGACGATCGCCAACTCTTCGGATTCAAGAGCGACTACTCGTTCTACCACAACGTGGGATCACTCTTGGCACGAGCCACCTTGGGCGGCAGCATGCGCGGCGATGACACCGACGTAGGTCTGTGGAAAAACACCGTCCGCGAGAGAGAGTATTCGTTAGTTGATTCGCGGGTATTAGAGCGCAATTACTCCCTGTGGGGCCGCGAGGAAATCTTTCTCAACCCTCAGTGGCAGCTGATGCTGGGGCTGCGCGCCGACTACTTTACGTTTAACGTAGAGGATCGGCTCGTTGGCTTACCCGCCGACCTTCCACACGCTTCAGGATACGCTCAGAATCGAATTCTCAGTCCAAAGGCCACGCTGGTCTACAGCCCAACGCGCTCGCTTGATCTTTTCTTTAACGTCGGTACAGGCTTCCACTCCAACGATGCGCGCAACGCGGTCATCGATCAGCGAGTGGGTGAACTCCAGCGCTCATTGACAGCGCAGGGCCGCAGCCGCGATGAAGTGCTGGATGCCCTTGCCGCACGCAACTTCGACCCTGGCCACCTCGACGCGGGCACCCTGCCACGCGCCGTGGGTGCAGAAGTGGGCTTGCGCTCGCGGTTGTCTTCGAGGCTCAACTTGGGCGCCGCCCTGTGGTGGTTAGACTTGGACAGCGAGTACGTTTACGTCGGCGATGCGGGCACCACCGAGGAAAGTGGACGCAGTCGCCGTATCGGTTTGGATATAGAAGCGCGAGTCGAAGTCCTATCCTGGCTGTGGGCCGATGCAGACGTCAATTTTTCACACGGCACCGCGCGCGACGAACCGGCAGAGGCTGACAATATTCCACTGGCGCCTCGCCTAACCTCTACCGGAGGACTAACGGCCCGCCACGCCAGCGGTTTTGAAGGCGCCCTGCGCTATCGCCACATTGGCGATCGACCCGCCAACGAGGACGGCAGTATAACGGCTGAAGGGCATACGCTGTTCAACGCGAATGCCTCCTATCTGTTCGGACGCTATCAGCTACAGGTCATCGTTGAAAACATCTTTGACGTGCAGTGGAATGAAGCACAGTTTGACACGGAGTCTCAGCTTCGCGGCGAGGCCGAACCCGTATCCGAACTACACTTTACACCGGGTAATCCGATCGGCATTCAAGTGGGATTGGGCTATCGTTTCTGATTCTACTCTCCGCCCATCCCAGACCAAACCGACGTAAACACGCCTACAGCGAGAACTCCTATGTCTTCACCGGGTAGAAATCAGTCTTCAGAGATTCGACCTCTCCATGCGGGCGGTGCAGTTACCGTAGCCGCCACGGTCCATGCAACTGAAGCGCGCACCGAAGCCATGCAGCCCGTCGTATCGCAGTGGCAACCGCAGTTGACCCCTCGTTTTTCCGCCTACGATGCAACGAGCACAGATGGACTCATCTGCTCCGGTTATTACGGCGCCGTTTTCGACGGAAGACACGTCTATGCCTGTCCCATTCGTTCGCACAGAGAGCGGACCAGCGTCCACGGCCACATCTTGCGCTGTGATACACACGGCGACTTCCACGACCCATCCACCTGGGAAGCCTATGATGCAGGGGGTACAGATGGGCTGAATACGGTGTGCTACTACGGCGCCGCGTTCGACGGAAGACACGTAATCTTCGCACCGCGTGACGATAGCCAAGGCTATCATTCGCGCGTGCTTCGCTACGATACGCAGGGGCCGTTCAAAGACGCGGATGCGTGGTCGGCTTTCGACGCGGATCTACCCCATTCAGCGCAGGGTGCGGCCTACGATGGCCAGCACGTCTACTTCTGCCCCGGCTACGAGAGCGTCCCGGGCCAACCCATGACAGAGACGATCCTCAGCGGCAAGGTCATGCGCATGAATACGTCGGCTGACTTTAAGGACGCCGCGAGCTACAGCGTCTTTGACACAACGGCATTGGGCCCAGAGGCAGTCTGCTTTGACGGCGGAGCTTTTGACGGCCGCTTTGTCTACTTCGTACCGCTGCTACACGGCGTCGTCGTGCGCTATGATACACAGGGATCGTTTGAAGATGCGGCCAGCTGGGAGTCTTTCGACGCGCGGGCCGTTGGAATTGGCATGAGCGTCGGTGCCATCTTTGACGGACGCTGGCTCTACTTTTGCGCCTACGGACACGCATCTATGGTCCGCTACGACACGCGTAAAGCGTTCACCGATCAGAGCAGCTGGGAACAGTACGACGCAGCCTATACAGACGGCATCGATACGGGTGGATTCGACGGCGGATTCTTTGACGGGCGCTACATCACGTTCTGCCCGTGGACGCGTACTCCACTTCCGGGCGAACCGGGCTACCACTGCAACTACTTGCGATACGATATAACACAGCCGTTCCATCACGCCGGCGCCTGGTCAGCATTTGACGCCAGCTCGACCGACGGGCTCGAATCACTCGGCTACAACGCAGGAGCCTTCGATGGTCGATCTTTCTATGCAGCCCCGCTCTACGCCGGCGATGGAGAGGATTTCCACGGCAGGATGATGCGCGTCGACACCTTGGGAGAGAATGGAAGCTTTAGTCTTCGATACTGTGACTACGGACACAACGGCGGCCTCTGCGCCGCCGTGCCCGGACCGAGCTTTTTGGTCAACACGGCCGGCGGCGTGCGCGGCGTGGCAACGCACCAACCGTTACCCCCCGGCGTGCACCATTTGGTTGGCGTATACGACGGCGCATCGCTGCAGCTTTGGGTCAACGGCCAGCTGCTGGCACAGCGAGCCGCGCAGGGCCATTTACTCGCGCCCAACCTACCCGTAACTCTCGGCCAACTCGACGGCGGAGGCGCGCACTTTGGGGGGCAAATCGAAGGCGTCGTAGTCGCACCGGAGGCGTGGACGCCCGCGCAGATCCAGCGGGCTTTCGAGCAACTGAGCCGTTAGTCTCTATGCGCCACGCACCGTGCGCACAAATAGAGTGATACGCTCCTTAGATCTGCTCATCGTCCAGATAGGACATTTCGGGCTTCATCGTCCAGCGAATGGAGTCGGGCGGCTGAACGTGGCGCGTCCAGGCCGCCTGGATCGCCATATCCCGATCAAGCACCTCCATTTTCGCACGAATCGCGTCGGGGTCCCATCCGGCCAGCGCTTCGGCGGTCAGCTTTTCTACGATCTCGGCATAGGCCGGATTCCCAGCCAAATCATTCAGTTCGCGCGGGTCCGCATCGAGGTCAAAGAGTTGACAGGGCTGACCGTGGTAGTAGTTGAGCTTGAAGTTGTCGCGACGCACCATGCGATGATAAACCCCCTCTTCCGGAAACTCACCGCCGCCGCCGCGTTTATTCTGACAAAATTCAGAATAAGCTACATTATCCCACTCGGCATTTTCAGGATCAGTCAACAGCGGCAGTAAAGTCCGCCCCCGCGAATGGGGCAGTTTGGGACAGTTCAAGGCATCGATCATCGTCGCGTTGAGATCCAGCGAGGATATGACCTTGTCACAGCGCGCCCCTTCGGGCAGCCGACCCGGCCACGCCAAAATTGCCGGAACTTTCACCGAATCCTCGTAAAAAGTCTGCTTCCACCACAGCCCGTGCTCACCCACCTGCTCGCCGTGATCCGAGGAGTAGACGACCAGCGTATTGTCCTCCAAATCGTTTTCTCGCAGCGCCGTGAGAATCTGCCCGATCAGCACGTCCATGCGGTAGACCAGCGCCCAGTAGGCGGCGCGGCTGCGTTTTATCTCCGCTTCGCTTACCTCGACGATCCCGCACTTTTCCCGCCAGTACTTGATGTGCGGGTGCAAATGGTCGCCAAAGGGTTCGGGATTTTTCGGAGGCGAGATGCGATCGTAATAGCGCTCGTAGTCTTCCTTACGCGCGATAAAGGGCTGGTGCGGCAGCATAAAGCCGACGGATAGAGAAAAGGGTTCGGCCGGCTGGCCGGCGCGCTTTTGCACCCCGAGGCGATCGAGGTAGTGCACGGTCGCAGCCGTCACATCCTCGTCGTGGACCTGATACGCACTTTGCCCGTGGCCCGACTCCTCGAGTGAGCTGCGCGTGGGGCCGGCTCCGCCCGTTCCATGTCCCCCGTTCCCTCTACCTCCCGTGCGATTGGCCCCGTGATCACCGACGAGGCGTTCGGCATATCCGTGCAGCTGATCGGGTCCGACCGCGTGCATACGCCCCACCAGAACCGGTCTATATCCGCCGGCCCCCATCGCGTGGGCAAACGTAGGGATACCCGAATCCAGCATGTGTGAATTGGTCCAGACCGCGTTCTCGTGCGGATAGCGGCCCGACAGCATCGACATGCGCGAAGGCACGCAAATGGGCGAGGGGCAGTAGGTATTGTCCAGCGTCACACCGCGCGCAGCCAGCGCGTCGAGATG
>CALDFW010000049.1 GCA_937942165.1 uncultured bacterium
GTAAAGAGCAAAACCTACCTTGTCGAACGGGCACCCGGACCTCTCGAGTGAACCAGATAGACAGAGAGCCCCCATCAGCTTACAATCCCAAACCATCACTTCCTCGCCGCCACATTTTGCTTATTTTATGCCGGCATGCTATTTACTCGTATGCAGATAGACAACGGAGAAAGCCGTTATGATATCACCCGACAAAATGTATCCTCTCACAGCGCACGAAAAGCAGCACTACGCGGAGCACGGATATGCATTGGTCAAAGCTGTTTTCAGTAAAGACGAAGCAGCATACTTCCGCAAAGAGGTACACGATATCGCCCAGCGTCTGCTAGCAAACCAAGCCGATGACGTCGTCAATCAGGGCTGGAGCAGTGGGGCAAAGGTAACTGACCTACCGCGCGAATTGCTGCACTGTCATAACGTGCAGTTTCACTCTTCAGCGCTCGCACGTTTACTCGTCGACCCAAGACTAACGGATCGCGCCGCAGACATCCTAGGCGACAACGTGCAGCTTCATCACACCAAGATGTTTATTAAACCTCCGGAAAAAGGTGCGCCCTTCCCCATGCACCAAGATGCCCCTTATTTTCCACACGAAAACCATTCGATGATCGCTGCCATTATTCACTTTGACGATGCACCTATCGAGAAAGGATGCGTGCGCGTCGTGCCGGGTTCACACAGAGCGGGCATGCGCGAGCATCTAAGCGACGGAGGACACCACTTGCCACCCGAAGAATTTCCAGTAGCCGATGCAATGCCCTGTCCAGCCGAAGCGGGCGATGTCCTCTTTTTTAGCTATCTAACAATTCACGGTTCGGGTCTCAATACCAGCCAAGAGGCCCGCACTACGCTGCTGGTACAAATGCGGGACCCCGAAGATTTACCCCTCGTGGAAACCCACGTTTCGCGCGGACAAGGACACATGCTGCGCGGCGTAGACCCGCTTGCCAACTCTGGCCCTTCTGTTCCCTCTCCGGTGCGCCTCAAAGCCGTCACAGACCGAGTCTAACGTGAGTAAAAACGCACTCTATCGCCTACACGAACTGCAGGTAGACGAACCCCCTCAACCCCTCTTTGCACTCCTGGCAGAAAAATTCCCGGATCTAAGCCGCACCATGGCGCGGAAAGCCGTGCAAGCTGCGCTGGTTTCAATTGATGGGTCGGTCTGTAAAGATCCTGCACAAGTACCCGCATTGGGGGCCGCTATCCGCTGTGATTTTCGCCAGGGTATAGACAAGCAGTATCAGTTGACACGCTTTGCGCCGCCCGAAGAGGAATTGCCCTTCAGCGTTCTATACTGCGACGAAGATATTGTAGTCATAGACAAAAAAGCCGGCGTGCTTTCAGCACCTACGCAGCAGGGAGAGCGGGGAGCCGTCAGCGAATATCTGCGCCGCTGGCTCCGCGCACAGGGAGACAAACGTCCATTCACTGGCTATATACACCGACTCGACAAAGAGACCAGCGGTTGCCTGTGTTTCTCGCGCAGTCGCCGCGCACAGAAGATGCTCGCCGTGCAATTTGCCAAACACGGCGCGCGCCGCCGCTATCGCTGTATCGTGGTCGGTGGACCGCTGCAGGATCGAGATACGCTGACGGGGCGCATTGGTCGAGGGGCAGATGGCCGTCGAGCAGTCGTTGCCGATCACGTAGCGGGAAAAAAAGCGATTACTCATTTTGAAGTCGTTCAGCGCTTTGCTCACGCAAGTGAGCTTAAGGTGCGCTTAGAAACCGGTCGCACGCACCAGATACGCATCCATATGGCGCATATTGGCTGCCCAATTATCGGTGAACCCGTCTATGGCGAACCGCACGCCAAAGCCCAGCGAGCACCGCGTATGATGCTTCACGCCAACCAGCTCAACCTCGAACATCCCACGACCGGCAAGCACATGCACTTCACGGCCGATCTGCCGGAAGAATTCGTCGCCTTTCGCTCCAGCCTGAGCACGCGCTCAACGACCTAATCGCACGTGCACTGCGCCAGAGTTCGTCCTATATCGAAGCGAGCATGCGGCGGAATGCGTTTGCATACTGCGCCATAACACCCTCCGCGTCCCCTCCGGCTCCCACTTTATGTATGACTTCTACAGAAAAGTAACCGGCAAATCCCATATTTCCTAGCAGTTGTAGCGGAGTCTGATGATCGATTACACCTTCACCAAGGGCTCCGACCTGCATTTTCCCATCTACGTATTGTCCATCGTGCGCATGCAAATGGGCGACGTGCTCTGCAAATATGGAGAAGCTTTCACCCGGTCTTTCCAGCACGCGCTGCGTATGCATAAAATCCCACAGTATTTTTAAATGCGCGTGTCCCACCTGTTCGACAACCGCTCGCACTGGCGGCGAACTACACCAATCATCATGCGTTTCCATTAAGATTACAACGCCCCGCTCCTCTGCCCAATCGACCACCTGCGCATAGCCCTCTACAACGTAGTCTACGACATACTGCCATTCTCGATCACGGTCGCGCAGCCCACCAAATGTGCGCACTAGACCACAGCCCAAATCGGCGGCAAGGTCGATATACCGCTTCAAATCTTCTACGTGCTGGGCACGTTTCACCCTATCGACCTCGGCCATGCGCACGCCCGTTGCAATACAGCATATGTCTAGGCCTTCACCCTCCATTTGCCGCCGGATTGCCCTTCGTTCATCTCCGCTCAAGTCGGCTTCTATACCGCAGGCATGTCCCCACTCTACTCGCGGCTCCAATCCCTTATATCCATGGCGCTTCATTCCATCAATAATCTCACTCAGATTCCAGTCTGGGCACAGACTACTCATAGTTGCGAGTTCTATCATACCCTCTTCCTTTCGCAATCTTATAATTTCACAAGTTACGTATCTTTAATATCTTTAGTATAGCTATGACAGATTACACACGCGATTCGAACTCCCGTTGGCGCCAGCGTCTGCACGAAGTCATCTTTGAGGCAGACACCGCTGGCGGCAAAGCATTTGACCTGATGCTCATAGTCTGCATAGCGCTGAGTATTATCGTCGTAATGCTCGATAGCATTCAGGAACTTCACGATCAGCACGGGTCTCTACTGTACCTTGCGGAATGGGTTTTTACGCTTTTGTTCACCGCTGAGTATTTACTGCGACTGCTCAGCGTTGGACGCCCTCTACGCTACGCACTTAGCTTTTACGGCATCGTCGATTTTCTGTCGATCGTTCCAACGTACTTGAGCATTTTCGTCCCAGGCACGCAGTATCTACTGGTTATTCGCTCTCTCCGGGTTCTCCGTATATTTCGCATCTTTAAGCTCTCTCAATATGTGGGCGAAGCGCGTCAACTCACGCGCGCACTGCACTCTAGTCGCAGAAAAATCATGATTTTCTATTTCACAGTGATTCACATAGTCGTCATAGTCGGCGCTATGATGTATCTCATAGAAGGAAGAGAGAACGGTTTCACCAGCATACCCCGCAGTATTTACTGGGCGATCGTTACAATAACGACGGTAGGATACGGTGATATCGCACCACAGACCAACGTGGGCCAAGCCGTGGCTGCCTTCCTCATGATTACTGGGTATGCCATACTCGCCGTGCCAACGGGCATCGTAACGGCTGAGTGGGCCATGCAAAACCGGCAGCGCATTATTTCGACACAGAGCTGTCCCCAATGTAGCAGTGAGGGGCACGATGCCGACGCTAAATTCTGTAAACACTGTGGCGCAGATATGTGAATCACGCGTAAAACGAGTGCCTCGGCACAGTGGTCTATTTGACCGTATTTCAATCTATATTTTCAATTAAATTGTCCGCTCTCTGAACAGACTTCGGACTGCGTTGCAAACCAGCGCGGCGCACCCAAAAAAACGACACTACTTAGGAGCATGTTTCCGTGCAACGCCGCACTCCCTACCCTCAGCATTACATCCCCGGTCGCCTCGCATTTCACATGGACGTCCATTTCGAAACCCTTACGGGAGAACGCATAGACGCACTCAATCAACCGCTCATTGCCGGCACGCGCGGCACGTGGACCTTACATATATCAAACCAAGAAGCCGACCTAAAGGCGGGATCAGCGCTCGTGCTTATACGCTTTGACGCACAGATTGCCTTCGCACTACAGACCCACAGCCCACGCGGCCGCGACTACTGCACAATCAGCAGCAGCGGTGGTGCCCAATTAGAACTGAGCGTCGGCCAAAGCGCAGTTAACTTGCTAACCATCCACGTCGTTTCTGGCGTCCTGCGCCGAGGTGAAGACATCACCCTGCACCTCGGTGATCGCAGCAGGGGCAGCGTTGGCAGCGAAGTATTCTGGTCGGCGACAGAGGGCCAGCTACTCTTAGCCATTTCCGAGCCCGACCAGGAGTTTTCCGTTGGCACACTCGGCAATCCACACTCTCTCCACATCGTTCACCATCCCATCGTGCAATACGCGCGCCTGCTCGGGCCGACCGTCGTGGCTCCCGGCGAACCCTTCGCACTCCACTTTGGGGTATTCGACCGCAACCGCAACCTAGTTGAAGACTATGGAGGCACCGTCAACTTTATTCCCCCGGAAGGGGTTGGGGGCATGCCAGATAGCCACGCATTTTCATCCTCTGATAGAGGGCTGAAAATATTTGACAAGGTGCATATAGAGACTCCTGGCGTCTACCGAATACCGGGCACGAGCGAAGCGGGGGCGTTTCACAGCAACCCCATAATTGTGCAGGAAAACCCGCGCATGCGCGTGTTTTGGGGAGACGTGCACGCACACGGCTGGGGAGACTCGACCATGCATCTGATGCATTTATCTTCTCCTAAATTGACGCCGCTGGATCGACATCGCCAGGCGCGTGATATAGGTCGCTTTGATTTTTCTTGTCCAGCAGCTATGTCTATGGACCCGGACCGCCGCGACGCCATTTGGCGTCCCTATCGTGAAGCGTGCGAAGAAATGGACGAACCGGGACGCTACGTCCCTTTTTTAGCCTATGAAGCGCATCCGCAAGAGGGGGACAGACAGGTCATTTTCAAGCACTATGAAGAGCCTACGCCGCCCTCCATGCGCCTACCTCTGGCCCAGTTAGAGTCGCTCTACGACGAACGCGATGACGTCATGTTTGAAGTCCATATCGGCGGTGATCCACCGCGTTGGGATCTACATCGCACTCGACGAGAGCGTCTATTGGAAGTGAGTTCGGGCTTTGGCAATGCTGAATGGTTACTCCAAAAGGCGCTCGACCTAGGATACCGACCCGCACTGTGTGGCGCATCTGACTTACACCTAGGCCTGATGGGAGGCCCGCGCGCAGTCGAAACATTCCGCGGACGTTTTGGTCAGAAATATCCCATGCAGCAGCGCGACGCGGCCTACGGAACGGGCCCACTCACGGCCATCTGCTCTTCGGAACTATCGCGCGACTATTTGTGGCATGCGCTAGAGACCCGACGCACATATGCCACATCCGGTGCGCGCATCTATCTTGAAGCCACGGCAAACGGTCAACCCATGGGCACACAGATTCCCGTTCGCGACACGCTGCGCATCGCGTATTCTGCCCACGCATGTGAGTCCATCGAACGCGTAGATTTGATATGTGGAAACTATCGGCTGCGCAGTTGGCAACCGGGCGCACT
>CALDFW010000050.1 GCA_937942165.1 uncultured bacterium
AATGCAAATAGCCCACAGCTATGGCGGAATCAACTTGACGGGGTGGCAGTTTATTGGGCTCCCTGAATTTTCTGGCAATTGGGTCACGCGCAACATCAACAACGCGCAGCCAATCGGAGTCTGGCATCTGACGTTTACGGCCATTGGAGCTCTACTCATGTCCCTGTTGACCTATGTAAAGGCACGATACGTAGGCTTTCCAATCCACCCCATTGGCATGACCTTAGGCCTTACCCATCCAGTCAACCACGTTTGGTTCTCGGTCTTTCTCGCCTGGCTGTTTAAGTATCTCATTCTTAAATACGGGGGAGCCGGACTCTACACGCGCCTGCGGCCACTCTTTCTCGGCCTTGTATTGGGCGCATTCGGATCAGCGGGTTTCTGGCTTATAATCAGCGCAATAACCGGGGTTCACGGTCTCGTTTTTACGCTTGGTTAGCGACTTTTTCAACTCGCCATATCACCAAGGATCCTCTATCTCCTCTACGGCGTTGGCTGTATCTGCTTCCCATGCATCTACTGAGGCGCATCCCCTATCACAAAGTACCGCGTATGCACAACGCGTGCATTCAACGCGATCTTCACACTTTGAAAACGCCTCTATCTCATCTGGTAATGCGCATATCTCCGCTACAGACTGCTCAATAACATCGCGGACGCGTTCGTGTTGATCCGCCGAATAAGGAATGGCACGCAGCGCACTTGGAGCATTCGCATGCCAGTAGGACAGAATGACATCGGATGGGTTCACTAGCGCTTTGGGAACGAATATCCTCCCAGCTTCCACCGCTACATACAGATAGACACGCGTCTGCCAGCTCGCCTCAAATACGCTTTGGACTGGAGCCTTTAAACCCGTCTTCCAATCGGCGATGTGCATACGACCGCTCTCAGTCACAATCAATCGATCAAACTGTGCAACGAGTCGATGCGAGAGGATAGGAGCAGAGAGTTGGATCTCTGAATAGACGGTTCCCTCAGGTAGAGCCGGTGGAGTAATGCACCAATTTTCCCACCATCGTTGCAGTACCGCATCTTCCTCATTGCGGACCGAATCCACTAAGTCTATGCCAACGCTTTCCTGGTGTATCCAACGGTGAAACAGCGAGCCTCTCTCAATCGCACGCTCCCATCCAGCCATTTGGTCTGTCAGCATTGCCGGCCATTGGACCCTGCGCACATAGCGCAGCCAAAACCGTCGCCGACAGGTGTAAAATGTCGATAGCGCGGTCTGACTGAACCGAAAGCTTTTACCCAGTGCGTCCAACGTCCCTCCGTTCGTTAATTCCTGAAAGTACACTGTATGCTACGGCCTGGTCTACGGTGCGCATGCGGCTTGCCATGGGTATATCTCGACTCCAACTAATTGACAAATACCGGCGGGCCCGCGTGATCGCCACATAGAGCAGGCGCATGCGCTCGGCAATGACTTCAACATGGGCCATATGCGTGGCCGATAGACGACCCGGTTCCCACGCACCGATAAGTCTCAACAGTTCAGCGCGTGCCTCTTCGCCCGGATCGCCTCCTAGAAACTCATACTCACCTCGGAAATGGCCGTCTAAATCATAGGGAAACCAATCTCCATCTACCCCGACAATGTAGACCAGATCCCATTCCAACCCCTTTGCTTTATGCAGCGTCGTAAGAGAAATACGGCCGGGCCGCGGAGTGAAAAGGTCTTCATCTTCCACCAGTGAAGCCGCTTTCCCCCGGGATGCCAACGTCAACTCACGCGCAAATTCAGGAAGCCTCCAAGACGGATTTATATCGCCCCGTCCTCGAAGAAACGCAGCCAGTTTTTGCGCTCGTGCCATATCGGCGTTGCCCATCAAATCCTGAGCTACTGCCATGAGCATCTGGTCGATAGGCAATGACGTGGCCCTGAGCCACCTGCGCGCATACCGACAAAAGACGCCGATTGCGCGCATATCGGTGAGCGCAATTTCTCCAACAGGAGGCAGTGCATCCTCGGGGCGAACGTCTCCTTGAGGATAGAGTAAACTTTCCGGCTTGTAGCAGCTTCGCAAGAGCGTTGCAACGCGTTCCTGATCCCCCGGTCCCTCTTCCGTAGGCCAGTAGGAACACATAGCTCGATAAGCTCCCTCCAAATTGCCACGCTTTAGAGGATCGGCCAGAAAAGAAGTGATTGCGCTTAAGGCGTTTCCTACTTTCCGCGCCGAATGCGCGCTCTGTAACACCTCATCGAAATCGGCACCCTCCGAGCGCAGGACATCTGCCATCTCGTAGCCCAACCGATTGGTAGGCACCAAAATGGCCAAGGTCAGATGTGGACTACGCTGGCAAAATAAGCGGGCGCGTCGAGCAACGTCGCTCAGCTCTTCCACTCTATTATTGTACGATCTAAACGCAATATCACTCTCTCTATCCTGCGGGTTCTGCTGAGAATCTCCACGCCCAGTCGTGCGAATTTTCTGGGCTCTAAATGCCTGATCTCGAACTTCGGCTAGTCCGTGATCAAAGCACACCCATTGGACTAAGGCATTAGCCATGTCAACAATTTTAGGGGCGCAGCGACCCGATATGGACATTTCCACGGTGCGCACACTGTTCATCTCGAGAAAGCGCCGAAGGAAACGCGGATCCGCAGCTGTAAACGTGCTCATGATAGCTTGATTGGGGTCCCCAACTCGAACCCAATTCGCGCTCTCTCGTCCAAGCATCGACAGCAAGTCTTCCTGCAGCGGAACGCTGTCCTGCGCCTCGTCTTCCAAAATGATGGGCCATCGCGTTCCAAGCCGTTCACAGAGATCGGGATGGTGTTCTAGCAGATCGACAGCAGACCACACCAAGTCGTTAAAATCGAGGCCTCCCATAGTTTCGACCTGCTGCTGGTAAAGCTGATAGATCTCTGCTCCAATGCGCAAAAAAAGGTTGAGGTCCTCTCCCCCACCAGAGGCTATTCGAGCGAACAAATCATCCGGCTGCAGACGACGATTTTTCGCCGTCGTAATCACCGTCCAAGCGATCGTGCGAGCAATTGAGCGCCATTCTCTCTCCCAGCGTTCATCGTAGTAATCGCCCGGTGCCAACGCTCCCCATATCTGCGTATTGCGGCTATTCCACATACGCACCGCCTTGTCTAGTAGGTCGGAGCTAGTTCGATCGTCCAGAACGCTAAATTCGCTCCCGATTCCCGCCAGTCCCGGATTTGCGCGGACAATGCTATAAGAGAGACTGTGCAAGGTGCGCACATCATATCCAATCTGCAGGCGCCCCATCTCTTCCAAAGCCTGGCGAATTCGACTGCGTACGTTATCAACTGCCGCAGTCTGATAGGTCACGATCAGGACTTGTCCATCTCTTGCCATTCCCTCTTTTATAAGGCGCGTTGCAAGGGCCACAATCGTCGCCGTCTTTCCGCTTCCCGGCACGGCAGAAACCCCCATTAAGCCGCCCTCGTAATCCAGAATCTCCCGCTGCCCCTCGCGCGGAACAAATGCCTTCATCGCTCCTCCTGCAGCACCTGTTGAACCGTCATCAACAATGGACTATCCTGAACTTCATCCCGCCCCTCACGCTCACTTGCACAGAGAAAAATTCCATCTCGACAGCGCAGGGCCAAGCCGCGCACCAATCGATGCAAGTTGCGGTTGCGGAGCGAAAAGTCTACGGCATCCGTCCAGCGTTCATCGCGGTTCCACCTTCTGCTAAGCACGTAGTGATTTGTCAGGGGTTGGTGCAGTGCGTCCCACCATACGTCCGAACCCACATCTAGCCAGAATTGGTATCTAGCCACGTGATTGCTCAGCAGGTACGTATGAACGGGCGCGACCAATGCAATGGATTCAGGCGCCATGGGCACATCTCGATCAACGAGGTGCTGAGCGGCAATCACTCCCGACATGACCATCGAACTGTAGCGCGCACCTAATTCGCCCTCTGCTAACCCAAGAGCCGGACCCGTGCGACGAAATGCCTGTGACGATGCTATGAGCTTGCTGTAGACAGCGGCACTCTCAGGAGCTATGTGAGAACCGGCCAAGACCTCGCCAAAAAGCCTGCGCAAGAAATGATCGAAAGGGATCGGATCGTTTGCCCTGTATGCCTGCAGCCAAGATCGCACTCGTTGGTAGCGTTCGAAATACGCAGCGCCTACTCGCGCCCAACGCTGCTCTTCAACTTCTCCCCCCTCTATGAGTATCCCTTTCTTTTCATCGTAAACAGCCTGCACGAGCAGGGCACTGCGCAGTCGATCCATCGGCGCAAATGCAATACAAAACGCCTCTTCCACATCAAAGGGTGTGATGGATTCTCGCCACTGTGGATGGGCCAATGCAGCTAGCGTCAAACAGGCGCGAACTATCGGCTCTTCGCGCAGAGCCTCATATCGGCGAATGATGGCATAGGGTATATCAGCGGCACTTAAGGCCTCTGAAAGGAGGAAACGCAGCACCCCATCCGCATGAGGTGCGACAATCGCCATGTCTCCTGGTGCGACTCCCTGCTCAATCAGGCGCGTCATTTGTCCCACCGTGGCCTTAATCATGTCTGAGCGATACGGCACGCGTATGAGCCCCGCAGCAGCCCGACCGCTGCGACCGCCCGAAATCGCACATTCCCCCTGCCCGAGCTTCTCGCCGCAGCGTGCGGCAAAGGACGCCATATCTTCCTCCGCACACTCTTGATCTCCAGCTTCAATGAGCACGGAACAGCGCCGGGCGAGATCTGCGCAACCCGCCGCATCTGCTCCCAAGAAAATGCGAAAGCCACCTTGGGGATCTCCACCAATGACTGCTGAATCACACTGGGGCAGGAGCCGAGCGATTAAGTCGTGGGCTATCGGCACCATCTCTTCGGCCGAATCCACGATAATATGCCTGTAGCGCTCTGTGAAATACAGCCAGAATTCATCTCGGCCAAGCAGGTGGCGATTAAATACTTCAAATACTAACGATGCGTCGAGCAAACCGTGCTGCAGACAGTGGCCGCGAAATAGCTCAATACAGTGCTGTGACTGATCGTAATAGCGCAGCCTGTTTTCATCCCCCGTCCAAGCTTCACTCAACCGCGGCCCCACTTCTGAAAGTGGAAAACCGTGTATCGCAGATTTATTGGCATTGTCTAGGAGTTGCGAAACGGTCCGCTGTGGCCGCATGGCCAAGCCCTCGAAATACCCCTGAGAAAAGAGGGGTTCAACCAGACTCCCCAACACATATTGAGCGGACTCATAGTTGAGAAACACTGGGGCTTTCTGAGGAGTCGCAAACCCCGCTTCGGCGGCAACCAAGGGCCAGAAAAGACGAATTAGTCGGACGGCAAGCGCGTAGTACGTCTGTAGTTCGACCTCGCTATTGGGGCCGTTAGGCAGTCTGTTTATTTCCTCGCGGAACAGCCGCACCGTCGCCTGATCCGGCAATAATACAAGCAGAGAATAACCCGATACGCCCACATTGAGCAGGTGGTTAATTCGCGCATACTGAACTGGGCGCTGCCCACCGACGAGAGGCCCGCTGAGAAAGCAGGTATTATTCCCTGTAACGGGTCCCTGTATGACTTGGGAAAATTGCGGCACCATATCGATCTCGCCAGAAAAAATTAAAGGGGATGAAGGGCCGCTTTAGCCCCATCCCCTTCACCTACCAACTGCCCTTACGGGCCTTTAAATATGTTTTTGATTCTTGGTGAAAATATCGACTATTTCACAGGCTTCTGCCGCTCCAATTAAGCTTTGCCGAACATCCTCGTGCTGTAATAAACGCGACAGTGAAGCCAACAGGTTCATGTGCTGTTTCTGGTGCTTTTTCGGCGTAGCCAAGAGCGCCACGATGTGCACGGGCTGCTCGTCTACGGAGCGAAAATCGATGCCCTCCGGGGATATCCCCACAGCCAATAGCTGTCGGGATATGCTATCGTCATGAGCATGCGGTACGGCAACTCCGTGCCCGATACCCGTAGAAGCCTGCTGTTCTCGCTGTATGATGTCGGCGATAAAGCGTTTGCCATCGGGTACAGCATCTTCGCCAAAGACTGCAGCCAATTCACGGATAGCGTCTAAATTGCGCCGCGCCCGCATGCCAACAATCACATTTTCCGGCTTGAGTATGCGTTCCCATTTTTCCATATAGCTAATCCAAGCGTGCCAAAAAAATAACCCCCCCCCCCTTAAAGTCAAGACTAAGAGGCTGGAAAACTGAACGCATGTTCACCTTCCGCTACCGGCTTTTTCCTCTACTAAACTGATCAATCCTAGTCAATAATTGATGTCCATACGGCTGAAATGGATCAATTTCAATAGCCCGTTCCGCGTGTAAGCGCGCACGGTTGACATCCCCGAGGCGGAGCGCCATCAACCCCACGTTAAATTGGACTGTCCTAGAGTCATAAGCGACCTCTGCAGACCGAATATAATTCTCTAAGGCCTCCTCTATTTGACCCTTTTCTCGCTTGGCTTCAGCGAGCATAAACCAATAATTACTCTGAATTTTCCGCACCCAAGGATCTAAATGAGATCCGCTAAATTCAGCGTTTTCCATGTCAATTTCACGCTCTAAGACCCGAGCGCGCATCCCGTTATTGGCCGGCATCAGCCGGTAGACCAATCCAGACGGGACAAAATCATATTCGGCAATAGGCGCTCTTCGGCGCACCAAGTAGAACAGAGGGGCCGTTCCCCTCGCCAATTCGGCTTCGCGCGCTTGCTGTAGCTTCTGCTGTTGCCTACCTGGCAGCCTGCGTTCGCTCGGATCCAGCACATCCGATCCACGCCCGACCCGGTTATACAGCGTGAGGTCAGGTCTTTTCCCTTCAACGCGCAGCAGGTAGTCTAAAACAAACGCTACGTCGTCGCCTTCCGTTATGAGCACGGCGCCCTTAGGCAAGTCTTCCAGGATGTCTAAACCGTAGCGTTCGGCAACGCGATTAGTGCTCAAGTCGACTCGATCGTAGTTGCCTAGAAAAGCGTTCAAAACCATAACGACCACCAGCGCTTGGCCCAACCCATGATGCGGTAATCGCTGCACTACATCGTCCAGCGCAAATCCAAGAAATACCGCCCAACAAACGTAGCTCAGCATAAAAAAAACGCCGATACCATTCGGATCTCTGTGATAGTTGAGGGCAAATGCCAAATTGCAGAGCATAGCCGCGCCAACGAGAAGGCAAAAGCTTCGGTCGCGGCGCCAGGCGACGACACCACCCCATAGCAGCAGCGGCACGAAGGCGAGAGTCCATTCATGCACTACACTGATAGCCCACCGCTCTGCGTTGAGCAGCATACCCTCCATGGGGAGCGCGAAAAAAGAGCCCCGATACGTCGCTCCCGTAAGATGGTCCCAGACCTCTCCCCATCCACTCAGATCCCCCCAGTGGAAACCCGGACCGATACCATTGCGTATGGGTAGATAAAACACGAGACTGTAGCCCACCAATGTAGCGACGCATCCAGCAAGCAACGTTCTGTACTGTGTGAACAGATTAGGCCAGCGCCAGATGAGTAGGATCAGCACACCTGGCACCATTAAGATCTGGTTGAGATGAGCCGTTAGGCCGATGCCCATACACCATCCCAATAGGATCAGCGACCGCACAGAACGGCGCTGGCAGGCATATAGACTACACGCCACTGTTAGCACGATTAGGGCCATGGACAAGCCATACACTTCTGCAATGATGGCCTGACTCCAGAAGGTATGGGAAAACGCGAGACAAAGGGCCGCTCCCACCGCAGCCAGAGGGGGCAGACCTCGCCAACTGAGGACCCAGGCAAAAAGGCCGACCGCCCATGCGGCAAAAATCGCCGATGCCATGTTAACCTGAAATGCAGGGCTCCCCCACGGACATAGGGCAGCCACCAAACGCGCTGCGAGCGTAAATAGCGGATACCCCGTAGGATGCGGCGTCCCCAAGTAGTAAACCGCCCCAATAAGTTCGCCACTACCTTCCACATATACCGTTGGGCATAGGGTGAGCCAGTAAGCTATAAAGGCCAACAGACCGCAGGCCGTTGAAAGCGCGAAGGTCAACGCTATCCTCCCCAGTTCATCAAGACCTGCATCCGCTCTAACGCTCCGCTCCACAAGGGCCAGCGCACGCAGGCACCGTAGAGAAATACAACGAGGGCGCCCTGGGCACAGGCGATTGCCACGGTGTGCCCCGTGCGTTCATGCTCCCCGACTGGGGGAAATTGCCAGCCCTGCTTTGACCACAGGACCGCGAGGGTGAGCACCCAGCAAAGCCACCCAATGGCGCTGATCCAACCGCCCCACCGAACGCTCTTCGATTCAAAGCGAAAACGCACTTCCCGCGCTCCGGGCTGGATAACAACGGCGCGAAACGCGTGATTAGCCTGCAGAATTGGGCGTTCCTCGCCGTCGACATAGGCGCGCCAGCCGGGATAGTGGGCATCATTCAAAACGAGCAATCCCCCGCTGTGATCTCCCACCTTTACAAGGACTTCCTCATTACCGTAGGAAACAATCTCTGCATCGCCGGCTTTGTCTCCAGGACGTTTTTCGATGCCCGGGGCCTCTTCGAGCACCACGCGGCTCCAGTCTGACGCGCTCTGCCTCAGATAACGCAGGCGCTCCCTATCGTTCCCTATCACCACATAGTCCGTCACCAAAAAAGCTCGCGGCGCGCTATTTTCAAGGGCATAGACCTGTATTTCACCGTCGTAGACCCTACGCAGCCCTGGCTTTACAAGCGGACCATAGGTTATCACATAATCGACGCTCGCCAAACGAGCAAAACGAGGATACAGGCGCGCCAGATCCCATTGGCGAGTCAGATGCAGCGGGCTCCATCCCGGTAGCACATTTCCCAAGCCGTATAGCCCTCCGCTATACGGTCTCAGCGTCTCTGTATAACGGTGATAAGAATCCTGATCGTAGGCCCATCCCCCGTGCCAGTCGAAAGGGGCATTCTGCTCGCTAACGAGGCTCATAACTCGGGGCGGTGCTCTTCCAGTATGCCCGTCCAATATAACCTGCGCAGTCGGCGGCACTTCCGTATAGGAAGAAGGGCGTATCAGGCCGTTGAAATCCGCGCCAAATGAGTAGAGTTCTATCAGGACAATGCCCGGAATAACGGCCGCTTTCCAGCGCTTAATCCAGCCGGAGAGCAGGGCAAATGCCGCCAGCAGCACGACCATTAGACGGAGCGCATCAAGGCGCAATATTTCGGCATATCGAAGCAGCCTATCCCCTCCCAAGTTCTCCAGCGTAGGTCCACTAGCCAACACGGTCTTCGCATTGACCACTAGCGCAAATACGCCCAGAAGGGCAAGCATCAACGTAAAACCGCGCCCGGCCAACGGTCTCTTTTCGCTGAGAACGGCATGGCAACCCAACCCAGCTAAGGCGCTAATGCCCAGGGCAAAAAACAGTAGGAATCGAGTTGGGATTCGAAAAGACCGCAACCCGGGTATCTGATATAGAAGCTCGAAAACGCCGGTATATTTACCCACTGATAGGACGAGCCCTACGCAGGCGATAAGAGCCAAGAAACCAGCGGGTTCACTCACCCTCTCTCGCAGCGCCACCCAGGCAAGAACAAGCGTCAGCACACCAACAAAAGGACACAATTGGATAAAGAAACCGGCCGAGCGGCCCCAGTAGGTACCGTGTGCGGAATTGCCGTGTAAGTTGGGCAATAAGAGTTCGAAGAGACGCTCTGGAGGCAAGGACATATTGACAAACTGATGCCAAGACACCCCCTTACTACGGATAGACAATTCGGTGAGCTCTGCCGTGGGCAACCACTGAGCCGCCGATAGGATGGCTCCTCCCATCGGCACGAGAGAGAGCACGACAAAATACAGCAGGCCCCGCCGTCTCACTATCCCCATATAGTAGCCGTATCCCACACAGAGCAGAATACCGTACACGGCAGCCTGAGGATGCCCGACTAGCATTTGCAGAGCAACGATTCCAGATGCCAACACTAGATAGCGGAGCCGTCCTCGCTCAACATAGAGCGCCACAAATAGAAGCAAAACGGGCAGCCAAGCACAGGCGTTAATAAAATTGGGCGACATCGCACGAACTACCATATAACCGGACAGGGCATAGGCCAATCCCCCTGTCAGCGCCGCTTCCGGACGAGCACACCACAGGCGCAGCAGTGCATACATACCCGCGCCCGCAAGCCATAGATGAAGTAGGATATTGAGGCTGAGCCCCCAGTGGGTGGGCAACAGGCTCGTCAGCCAGTTAAATGGGTAAAGTGGCCCTGCCTGTCCCTCGGCGAAAAGGGGAAAGCCGCAGTTGACTGAGGGATCCCATAGCGGCAGGATTCCAGCGCGTATGTGACGGGCAAAAAAATCCCGGAACGGATAGTTTTGCACCATGATATCCTGAACAAAAAAAGCGCCGCCGGTGGTAAAAATTCGCCAAAAAAAAGCGAAAACTGCCGCTCCAATAAGCCCCACATAAGCGCATTCACGACGCCAGTTCACGGTCGATTAGCCTCGGGAGATTGGAGGAATCCGCACAGCGACTGAGCGGCCAAAAGATGTCCTTCCGCGTTCCAATGGCTGTCTCTCAAATAGAGATCTCGGTCTGCACTAGCCCGCTTAAAATCGTCGTATAAATCGATCATTGTAAGACCATAGCGCCTTGAAAGCGCGTCCAATTGGCGGTTGGGCTTTTTCAAATCGTAGGCCCCATCCAAACCGTGGAGCGCCCTTTTGTCCACCCAGTTCTGCTCTTCGATTTGCACGATGGACGGAGCGTACACCAAGAGGAAGTCAGCATCCGTTTTTCGCACAGATTCGGCAAAATCTCGCAGTATAAAACCCGTTAAATCCCAAACGGGCTGCCATTTTCCTGCAGCATCAACGCCGTACAGACCATCGTAAAATTTCGTTTGTTGTGCCGCAGGCATCTCCGGCCTTAGTGCCTTTTCAACGAGGGCATATAGATGCCAATGGGTGCGGAGATACTGCCGGGCCCGCTCTGCGTAGGGCGCGCTCTTGTGGCGATCGGCATCCCAGTAGCGCGTCTTTCGTACAGGCACCCCTTGCAGCAAGAGGCTGCCGTCCCTCTGAGGCCTGAAATAAGGTTTGTAGCCCTGCTCTGCTCCGATGCCCCTAGGGGAGGCATTATTCCACAGATCATTGCCGTAAAAAAGAGCAATTACGAGATCGGGATGAAAGCGCTTGCCCAGCTTTTGAAAGGCCAAATACGCCTGATCTGTACCGTATCCAGCCACCCCAAAGTTGAGCACCTCAACCCGTTCTCCACCTTGCTGCAGACACGATTGGAGCCGAGTGCTCAGCGCATCTGCGCTCTCTACCCCCCAGCCTTCCGCAAAGGAGTCTCCAAAGAGCAGAATCCGGCGCACTCCGGGCGCTTTGGCCTGTGCATATTCGCTGTCGCGCAGCCCTGCGGAGTTGATTGCTATCTCTACGGAAAATTCGGGCGTCACCAAACGCCCACGCCCCCCGGGCACGTGGGCCCAGCCTAGTTCAGCATCAAATTGCCATATCTTAGGCGGACGTCGGTACACCTGCGGATATATCAGCGATAGCAGCCCTTCGCTGAGCCCGACGGCAACGACAAATGCCCCCAACCCTAAAAGCCACTTGCCCCCCCTCATGTCCCCCCCTTTATACTTACTTTTTTCAGGCGCTTCATACCGGAGCAAAATACAGGGCTAACTTCGGACTGTCAACGATCCAAATTTGCACTCAAATTATACCCTATCTATATTTTAAAACTCTATGTTGCGCCCTTTTGGGCCCACGGTTAAACGATCGGTGTAATTCCCTGATTTTTCCTCCTCATGGAGCCTAATCCCAATACAAAAAATCGCTTTGCGGGAGCACAGTAATCCCCGATTCACTACGAGTCTCGACCCGCTGCGATACCTTGGGTTAATTTACCCCTATAGAGAGGAAGCCCTTTGATTACTACACGCGCTCCCCTACGCATCCCCTTGGGTGGCGGCGGAACAGATCTGCCTTCCTTTTACAGGCATCACGGCGGCTCCGTTTTGAGCGTCGGAATAGATAAATACGTCTACATCCACCTGAACCGCCTCAAGGTCGAACGCTTTATCCGCGTCAAATACAGTCAGACAGAGCGGGTAGATGATGCACGCGACATTGCTCATCCCCTACTGCGCGAAGCCCTTTTACACACCCGCGTTAACGGCGGAATCGAAATCAGCGCTATGTCGGATATACCCGGACGCACGGGCATGGGATCCTCAGGCTCGTTCACCGTAGCTCTACTAGCGGCCCTGCACGCCCACAAACGAGAACAGGTTCCGATACAGGACCTGGCAGAAGAAGCACACTACGTAGAAACGGGGCGGGCAGCCCAGCCGGCCGGCAAACACGATCACTATCTCGGTGCATTCGGCGGGCTCACAACCTTAGAGATCGACCCGTCGGGCAAAGTAGAGGTCACCCCTCTGCCCATCTCCGCTCACGTGGCTGAAGAGCTACCCAATAGCTTAGTAGTTTTCTTTACCGGAATTCAGCGAGAAAGCGCCGACATCCTAGCCCAGCAAGACAGGGATACAAAGGCGGGCGACAGCGCGGTGATCGACGGCCTGCACGAGATCAAACAAATTGGCTACGATATACGAGATGCCCTCGTAGAGGGAGACCTAGACCGCTTTGGACACCTGATGCACCACCACTGGCAAACCAAGAAAAAGCGCTCGGAGAAAATGACCAACACCCGTATAGATCGCTGGTACGAACAAGGCATTGAGGCAGGCGCCCTGGGCGGCAAGATCCTCGGCGCGGGTGGCGGCGGCTTCCTCATGTTCTACTGTCCAGCTGAACATCGCTGGCAGCTCCGCGAACAGATGGCCCAAGAAGGCCTTATCGAAATGCACTTTCGCTTTGATATGGAAGGCGTCAAAGTGCTCATGAACGCATGATACGCCGCTTGAACCTTGGGGACGTAGAAGTCAGCCATATAAACGGGGGCTTTCTCCGTTTAGACGGCGGCACGATGTTTGGCGTTGTGCCCAAAACGATGTGGGAAAAGCAGGTCCCCTGCGACAGCCGCAACCGCATCCGACTGGCCTGTAACTGCCTGCTCGTGCGCACGCCCGACGTTTTAGCGTTGGTTGACACGGGCTTTGGAACTCGCTTAGACGAACGAGCCAGAGACATATATGGGGTCGAAGATACGACAATTATCGATTCTCTGACCGAAGCTGGGACCGCTGCCGAAGACATTGATTTAGTTGTATTTACCCATTTACACTTTGATCACCTCGCCGGAAGCCTCAGAGAAATAGAGGGCGCCCTGCAAGCCACATTTCCTCGTGCCACCCACTGCGTGCAGCGGGGAGAATGGCGGGACGCACGGGATGGACGAAGTACGATGAGAAGCAGCTATCGTCCGGCCGACCTCGACGCACTCAAATCACAGGTTACGCTTGAGCTCCTATATGGGGATAGCGAATTAACGCCTCACATTTCAACCTTTCTCACCGGAGGCCACACCGAGTGGCATCAAGGCGTTGCCATTACGGGCAAAGACCAACGGCTTATCTATCCGGGCGACCTCCTACCAACCCGGGCGCACCTTCGCACCTATTGGAATATGGCCTACGACCTCTTTCCCCTGCAAACCATTGAACGTAAAAGTCAGTGCATTAGCGATGCCATCCGCAATGATTGGATCATCGCCTGGGACCACGACCCCGAACACCCTTGGAGTCGCCTTGAAAAAGTGGATGACCATATTATGGCTCGTCCCCTATGAGCGGCGTTCCATTCCAAGCCAGGAGAGACTATGGCACTTGAAGTCATTGAAATCACCCCCAAGCACAGGGAATTGCTCAACCGACTCGGCGAACTCATCCCCGACCTAGACCCCAATACCCCCGCAAGCCTACAGCGCGTTTTTGGCCTCGGTCTCATTGCGCTCACCATGCAGGTGACCAATCGCGCTCGGCAGCAGCGCCAAGACGCACTAGTGGATGAACTGGGCGCCTTGGCCCGCGAGATGGTGGAGGCAGAGGGCTGGGATGCACAGGAAGAAGGAGACCAACAATGAAACTTCCACCCGACACGACAGAGCTGTTCCGGCTCCAGGATCAGGTGGCCCTTGTAACGGGCGGTACTAAGGGCTTGGGCTTGGCAATGGCGACTGCGCTCTCCGGCGCGGGGGCAGCCGTCGCCATCACCAGCCGCCACTTGGGAGAAGCTGAAACTGTCGCTGCTGATATAAGCGAACAAACGGGAGAACGGGTCTTGGCACTGCAGGCGGATGCGGCCCAACTCGAGCAGGTAGAAGACTCGGTCGACCACACTCTGGACACTTTGGGCCAATTGGATATCCTCGTCAACAATGCCGGCATCAACATACGCTCTCCCCTTGTCGAATTGAGCGACAGCGACTGGGAAGCCGTTATTGCAACCAACCTCACGGGTCCCATGTACTACTGCCGCGCCGCTGGGAGACACATGGTAAAACGTGGTTATGGACGCATAATCAATCTTGGATCCACGCTCTCGCACATCTCCATTGTCGACCGCACGCCCTATGCCTCTAGCAAGGGCGGAATCGTCCAGTTAACTCGTACGCTCGCGCTAGAATGGGCCGAATCGGGCATTACCGTCAATGCCATATGCCCAGGACCTTTCGCTACGCCCATAAACCAAATACTCCTCCAAGATCCCGTTAAAGCAAAAGAGATGCAGTCCAAGGTCCCGATGGGGCGATGGGGCGATCCTGCCGAATTGGCCACGACCGTCCTCTACTTCGCATCTAAGGCCTCAAGCTTCACGACCGGTTCCGTGCTCCTCGTAGACGGCGGCTACACCAGTCAATAAAAAGGAGGCCGCCCATGGGCGGCCTCCTCAGTCCAACTTATTTTAGTCTCTCGTCAATATCTACGCGCGCAAGGCACGCATAGCACATTACCCAGACCGCAGCTCCCAAACGCCCTGCCTGTTTTTTTCTACGAACCGCTTTTTTCCTCCGCGCAGCATGGGCACAATAGTGTTGAGCTCGCTGTCGTTCTTCGCGAGCAAAAACTGTTCGGAATCGTCCGGGTCCGGCATGATCTTATAGGGCATCATCCGATCTCCTCCCCCAGTGTGTATGAGCACACGAGCGAGCTGAACGCCCAACTTGCGCTCCTCTTCACTGAGACGGGAGTCAGGCTCCTCGGCGGTGCTCTTTTCCTGCTGTGCCGCACGCGCAGCAAGCCGCTCTGCTACCACTCTCTTTTCGGAAGCCGCTATCATATCCTCACTGCGCTGTTTAATCTCCGCCGTCTCCTCGGCCGTGATATCGGGATAGAGTTTTTCGAGACGAGATCGCAAAAACTGCTGTGCGCGCTCTCGCGCTTCTTCGACATCCTCTGTAGAGCGAAAAAACTCATCGATGACCAGGTTAATCCTCAACAAGCGCAATTCTTTGCGAAAAGGCGTCGCCTTGAAGATCGAAGTCACCAGCCCAATAAGGCTCAGCATAGCTGCGGCAAGCCGAACGCGTTCCTCTCGGTTGGGCGCATTGAGCTTAGAAAGAATCTGTTTCTTGTCATGCGAACGCAGTTCCGCTAAAAAATCGACCTCAATCCTCAAGCGCTCAACCCGATCTTGGCCTCGTCGCACGATATAGCTGTAAGGCGGTAGGCGCACGGCCATCATCCGCACTTCAGCATCCCGCCGATCCATGAGCTCTAGTATTAGATGTAGAGTGTCGTATTCTTCGATTAACTCATCGAGCACCGCGCGCCACTCGACAACCTCGCCCTTTACTGAATTGACGATTTCCTTGTGGCGAACAATAAAGTTCAGCGCCGCATCATATCGCGGATCAATGCGGCCAAGGGCCTCAAATACCTGGGCGTAAATGGCCACGTAGTCCACTTCCTCGCGCACTTTCTTATCGAGCCGATCCCGGGCCTGACCGCTTAGAATACTGTTGCGAATCTTACTGCCCTTCTCTCGTTCAATTTTTCCGCTGCGCATCCCCATATCAACTTGGTGCAACTTGCGCAGGCGTTCGGCATCCTCTGGACTGATCTGTCTTCGCTCCACGTAGGCATCCAAGTTTTGCACCAGCACCTGCATTTGCAGCGTGCGTTGCGCAGCTAACCCCTTACTCTGCTGCTCTTCACGCGCATTTCTCTCTTCCCCATCCGGCTCGGAAACGGGGTCCGATAGGAGCTTGTTGAGCCCCTCCCTTTGACCGTCTGACTTTTGTCCGGCTCCAGACCCCGCTTTAACCTTTGCTAAACGAGCTGCAGCGCGTTTCTTTTGCGGATCCTCTTTGCCTACAACCGCGTTGGCAACCGCCCGCAGACAGTTCTTCTGGTTAATCTCCTGCGGCGTCAGATTTAGACTGGCCAGAACGTTCCGCACTTTCTCTTGACGAAGAAAATTCCGCAGTTCGCTAGAGGCATTTTCCTGCACCGCGCCAATGTCCCAACCCTTTTTACGCACCGTACCCAAGAGCGATCGAATGATCCAGTTTTCGACTCCGGGGACCGCATAAGCCTGCGCATTCTCCGCGAGCACTCTGTCCGCAATCTCGCCCAGCGATTCCAGCGCCTGCTCAGATGGAGATTCGCCTGCGATTGTTTGATAGCCTTCTTCCAGCGCCTTGAGGAAATGCCCCTGGGCAATGAGCGGCTCGCCCGCGGTGAGGCGATCCGCAACAAAAGCCAGCAGTTGCCCGCGCAGTTCGGTTGAAAGTTCTTTGGTATCTTTCATCATAACAGGATCTAGCACACGCTCATAGCGTGGAGCGTTAAATAGGCCAGCTAGCCATAACCCCTTCAATAACAATCTAATCAGAGAATATGGGCGAACATGCAGAAGATAGGAAATGCCGTGCTGAAACGAAAGTATGCCCCGGACCTAATGGATTCAACCTTTTCTGGACACACTGTTCATTACCTTACGCAGACAGACCGCAGTTCTCATTATGAGAAAAAAGAGTTTTATTTCTCATAATGAGAACTATTTTAACCATCTAATATTATTTGATTTATAAAAAATAAGTGTGGATCTTATCCTCTTATTTCTTATTTTGAGAATTGATACTTACTACATTGATCCTTTCTTCCCACAGGTATTTTCAACTTAAAAGCATGGCCGAGCACGACTTACGCGAAAGAATAAAGTATTCATTCGGTCTGGCACAATACTTGCCAATGAACGTTCATCAAATCCTTACTTTAACCCACAACGGAGGTTGTTAACATGGCAAAAATTAAGATTCGCCCACTGTCTGATCGCGTTCTCGTCAAGCGCTTGGACGAGGCTGAAGAGCAGAGCGTTGGCGGAATCATCATCCCCGATACGGCAAAGGAAAAGCCGCAGGAAGCCGAAGTGGTCGCGATCGGTCCCGGACGTCTCGAAGACGGCAACCGAGTTGCCCCCGAGGTCAGTAAGGGCGACAAGGTCCTTATCGGAAAGTACTCGGGTACGGAGGTCAAAGTAGACGGCGATGATTACTTGATCATGCGCGAAGACGATATCCTCGCCATTGTTGGCTAATTAGCGAAAACAAAGATCAAGGAGATTCTACCCATGGCAGCAAAACAAATTGCCTTTCGCGAGGATGCTCGCGACAATATTCTGTCCGGCGTGCAGCAGCTCAGCCGCGCCGTTAAAGTGACGCTGGGACCACGTGGTCGCAACGTCGTAATATCCAAGAGCTGGGGCTCGCCGACGGTTACCAAGGACGGCGTTTCCGTAGCAAAAGAAATCGAACTGCCCGATGCATATGAGAACATGGGCGCCCAAATGGTTAAGGAAGTCGCATCAAAGACTTCTGACGTAGCTGGCGACGGCACCACGACGGCAACGGTCTTGGCAGAAGCGATCTACTCTCAGGGCCTAAAGGCGGTGACCTCGGGCTTCTCTGCAATGGAGATTAAGCGCGGCATAGACAAAGCCGTAGCGGAAGTGGTCACCGGCCTACAGAGCTTGAGCAAAAACGTCAAAGACCACAGCGAAGTCGCTCAGGTCGGTACGATCTCGGCTAACGGCGACGAAACAATCGGCGAGCTGATCGCCGAAGCGATGGATAAGGTCGGCAAAGACGGCACGATTACGGTCGAAGAGGCCAAGAGCACCGAGACCACCCTCGACGTAGTCGAAGGTATGCAGTTTGATCGGGGCTATCTCTCGCCCTACTTCGTCACCGACCAAGAGAGCATGGAGACCGTCTTAGAGGACGCCTATTTACTCATTCACGAGAAAAAGATCTCGAATCTCAAAGATCTGCTTCCCCTGCTCGAAAAGGTTTCTAAAGCGGGAAAGCCCCTGCTCATAATTGCCGAAGACGTCGAAGGCGAAGCGCTTGCCACGCTCGTAGTCAACAAGATTCGCGGCACCCTACAAATTGCCGCGGTGAAAGCACCTGGCTACGGCGATCGCCGCAAGGCCATGCTGCAGGATTTGGCCGTGCTAACGGGCGGAGCCGTGATCACTGAAGACCTTGGCATCTCGCTCGACAGCGTGCAGCTGAACGACCTCGGTCAGACCAAGCGCGCAGTCATCGACAAAGACAACACCACGATTGTCGAAGGTGCCGGTAAGAATGCCGACATCAAAGGCCGCGTGGAACAGATTCGTCGCCAAATCGAAGAAACCACTTCGGACTACGATCGGGAAAAGCTGCAAGAACGCCTGGCCAAGCTAGCCGGAGGTGTCGCAGTCATCGCCGTTGGCGCTGCTACAGAAGCAGAAATGAAGGAAAAGAAGGCACGCGTCGAAGATGCGCTGCACGCCACGCGCGCAGCCGTTGAAGAAGGTATCGTGCCAGGCGGTGGCGTCGCACTAGTGCGCGGCATTGCTAAAATTGCCGATATGACGGGCGAAACTGACGGCGAAACGGCGGGTATAAAAATTGTTCGCCGCGCGCTGGAAGAGCCGCTGCGACAGATCTCCGGCAACGCCGGCTTTGAAGGAGCCGTCGTGGTAGAGAACGTAGCCTCCAAAAAGGGATCCTACGGATTCAATGCCCGCTCTGAGGAGTACGGCGACATGGTGAAAATGGGAGTTATCGACCCGACCAAAGTCGTGCGCACCGCGTTGAGCAATGCCGCCAGCATTGCCGGCCTGCTGCTGACCACGGATGCTCTTATCACCGACGAAGAGGAAGAAGAGGAAGAAGGTCATAGCCATGGCCATCATCACCACTAATCCTTCACGGTGAACACAGCAAAAACGGCGTCCGGGCTAGCCCGGGCGCCGTTTTTCTATCTTGTCGTTGCTCACTAAATAATTTCCAAAAGCTGCACGCCGTAGCTTTCCCCGACCAGCACCAGTTTACCGCGGGCAAAGAGCTTGCCGTTTACAAGCACGTCTACGGGATCCGATGCCGATCGATCTGTGTGAAGGAGGGATTCCTCCGACAGCGCGGATGCCTCCTCAACCGTAATATCAGCTCGCCCCCACTCCACCGTGATACGCACCTCTACGTCACTGAGCCCGGCGAGTGATTGCCCAGATTCCATGCTGAGTTCCTCTTTCTTTACGACTAGTTTCTCTTCTGAATCTTCCGCTTTCATAAACGCCCTTGTCGGTATTTTTCGCAAAGACTATTTTTCCATTTCCCCGAAGGTAGTTTCAGGGGAAACGCATAGCAACGGCGTGTAAAACGCCTACTCTGCGCTTTATTCAACGCCCGCAGATCCGCCCTGCGCTGGATGGATCCATTGTGCACCCAGACTATTAAAGACACATTCATTGCCCAGCGCCTACAGTGTATACCTACCGCTTGACCGCAGTTGACTGGCGGGTACATTCCCCAAAACGGAGGTTAATTATGACAGAAGACAAAACGATCCTAACCGCAGAGCAGGTCGATGCCGAGCTCGCCAATCTCACGGGATGGGCGCGGGAAGGCACGGTAATCTATCGAGACTTCACGATGGCCAATTTTAAAGACATCACAGGTTTCTTAAATCATCTCGTTGACACCATTACGGAGCAAAACCACCACCCAGATTTCTCGCTAGACACCGGCACGCGGACAATTTCCGTCCGCGTTACGACGCACAGCGAACAGGCAGTCACTCGCGCAGATATGGACTTTGCCCAAACGCTGAATCAGTGGCAGCCCAATGCCTAGCAGACATCGCCTATAGGACGACGCGCTTTTTACCCTTGGCCGACTGGATCTCCTTGAGGCACAGTGCCAGCGAATTCCGCGCACTCATTCCTCCAAGCGTCGAAGAGGGTTGCCCGGCTTTTATCGAATCCACGACCTCTTGCAGTTCGCCGACAAAGCCATCGCGCTTGCTTAGACGCGGCGTGCGCACCTTTCCATCGTCTGTTAATAGCTGCGGAGGCTTGCCCCAAGAAGAGTTGAATTTTAGCGTCGCCTTATCAAAGTATATATCATATCCGTGTTCAAACGGACAACCCTGTTGCGAAAGCCACCCACCCTCTGCGCTTATGGCACGATTGTCTCCGTATTCGTAGTGAGTGTGGATATATTCTATGGTCTTCCCCTTGCCGGTATAGGCCTGCGAAGCAACAGATTTCGGCATGCCAAAGAGGTACTGAACAAAATCCGCATCGTGAATATGGAGATCAATTGCTGGCCCGCCTGTCCGCTCTAGGTTCTTCGGATCCCACCAAGCCGGCCGAGCTATAATCCGCTTAAAATGGGCCGCCAAAACAGGTCCGTGCTCTCCCTCATCTACCAGCTTCTTGACCAGGGCAAACTCGGGAAAATAGCGCAGGACATGTGCCACCATAAACTGTCTACTCGCTCGCTCCGCAGCCGCAATAAGCCGATCGGCGTCGCGCAGAGAAAGCGCTATCGGCTTTTCGAGAAATACGTGTTTACCAGCTCGCAGGGCCCGCAGCGCAGAGTCCACGTGCATAGAGGTGGGGAGACAGATGTCGACCACATCAATCTTCGGATCTTCAAGCAGTTCGTCTAGGGTTTCATAGGTTTCTATCCGACTCAGATCCTGCACGCCCCCGCTGCCCCCAAAGTTCCCCTGTATGTCGCTCCAATCACCGCGCCGTTTTTTTTCATCTCGGGTCACGATCGCCGCGACCTTACCTCCCCGCACTTTTGGCATTGCCTTAAAGTGAGTCACCCCCATGAAACCCACTCCCACGATCCCAATATTAACCATCGAACACCTCCATTCGCCCTTTCTAAGGGCGGCATCTGGCACGCGCTAACGCACGAGTGCCAGCGAACCGACCTTGCTTTTTGAACCCGCATCAATGCGGTAATAGTACATCCCCGAAGCGACCGACACACCCGCCTCATTCTTCCCATTCCATTGAACGCCGCCGTCCCCGTCAAGCTCTGCGAGACGCTGAACCAATTGTCCGCTGACATCATAAATAGAAACGGTTGCTTGCAAGGGCAAATATCCAAACAAGAGTGCACCCTCCCCAACAACGTAGGGATTGGGAAAGGGAGCCGATTGACTCAGATCCGCCGAAGCGAATACAAAGCTCGCCTCTCCGCGCACCGCCAGGCCATCCGCGTCAATAAGGCCCTCTACCACTGCGCGATAGGATCGACCCAAGGGCCGAATGCCCGCCCCCTCTCTCAGGGAGAGAATCACCAGACGGTCGCGGATCTCAACGCGGTCAACTATCACGCCGGAGCCCAGCGAAAAATTGTTCGCACCTTCGGGAGCCCGCACCGCTTTGTCGAAGCTCAAAACGACGCGATGAGCATCCAAGGCCTCTGCCCCCAGCAGCCGCGCGCGGATTTTTTCCCGCACGAGCGCAAAGGAATAT
The DNA here is from genome assembly GCA_937942165.1 of uncultured bacterium. GTDB lineage: Bacteria > Latescibacterota > UBA2968 > UBA8231 > UBA8231. Next base: position 21,671 of record CALDFW010000050.1, read on the forward strand.
CGATCATCTCCCAGCGGTGCACCGTTCACGCCGCGCAGACCACGGGTAGCCAACTCATATGTTCCTGAGTCCGGCAGGGCGGTATCAAAACCCAACACCACGCGCAGCCCCCCCTGATCCGCTACGGCCGAAGTGGGCAAACCAACTTCGGGCTGGACGTCAAACCGATGGGCTAAGATTTCGTCCAATCGCATCGCCTGATCAAAGACAACCGACAGGTGATAAGCCGAAGTGCGCTGCACATCCTGGATACGCGGCGGGGCCTGCGGTATAACTGTTTTCACCTGGGAGGCAGCCCCTAGCTCCCCGCTCCCATTTACTGCCTGCACCCAATAGGAGTAGGAACTCCCATTTGCAGCGACGGAATCGTCAATAAATACGAGATCTACAACCTCACCTATAGCTGCCCCGTCACGAAAAACTCGGTAGAGCAAAGCCCCTTCAACGGCCTGCCATTCAACCTGCACTCGCGCTGAATCCAAAGGAAACACATCGACGAAGGCAGGGGCATACAGCGCTTTGCTCTCGGTTTCAGACTGAAGCACAAACCCTCCAGCCTCGCCGTTAAAGGCCAGTTCGTCGCGCCCGTCACCGTCTAAATCCCCCATAAAAGGCCGCTGAGTCGAAGCGGCCGGCTCTCGCCATACGGGTTCGTACTGGTCAGCCTCAGTGCTCGTGAAAATATATAGATCTGGTGGGGTAACCAACGTCCATTCCAAACCACCGTCCCCATTGAGATCGCCGGTTTGTATCCCACTTCCCCCAGCCGTTGTTCCCGCCACATTTACTTGCCATTCCAGCTCATACGCGTCGTCACCAGCCGGGCCGTAGACCTCAATCTGCCATAGGCGAGCGTCGAGATCAAAGGGATCATCGTAAAAACGCGCTACGATAAACTCCCGCTGTCCATCGCCGTCTAAATCCTCCCCCCCTCCTACCGTACGGGCATCTCCAGTCCCTTCTAAAGACCATGTCGGCCGGTACACATCCTGGGCTATGGCTTCAAAAACAAAGAGGTCTCCATCTCCGTCACCGCCAATCAATTCTCCTCGACCATCTCCGTCGAGGTCACCGACGACCTGGCGCTGTCCCAGCTGATTGGTCCCCTCGCTTAAGGGAGTGATAACTGCTCTTTCCCTATACGCGTCGTCGCCCTCAGCCGAGAAAACCTGAAAGTAGCTACCGCGACTGGAGCGAAGAAAAAAGTCGAGAGTGCCATCGGCATCTAAATCGGCGACCTCACCCCCCCATACATCGCGCTGTTCCCAAGCAAGCGCTCTTGGGAAAGCACCTTCTGTAGGAGCCTCAAAGAGACGCACACGCTGTGCGTCTACGCCCAAGATTTCAGGCAGACCATCTCCGTCACCATCCTGTATATTCCACGGGATATACAGCTGCAGCGAGGTAAATATCCGGCTCAGAGCCGCCTCTTCTTGCTGGTAGAAATCCACCGTATTATAGGTGCGCTGCCGTCCGTAGCTCATCTGTACAAGTTCGGTGATGCCGTCGCCGTTCACGTCCACGGCATCGGGAAGCAAATAGCCATTGGGCAGCGCAGCAGCTTGTCTTAAGGGCCAGTGCCAAACTGACGCGTTCTTCAGATCGATCTCCTCTATACGCAGACCGTCACCCATGCCTCTTTCAGAAGCAGAATAGACCCGGACGGCATACCTAGCCGCCGGCAAATTCTCCGGCAACACTACGCGCTGTCTCCGCGCGGGCGCTAAGCGCTCTTCGTGAACGGACATTCCATCGCGCTCAACTATGAGGAAGCCGGGACGATCGCGGAGCGTTTCCCACTCGACCACCTGCCTCCATCGACCCGCGCGCAGTTCACGAGAGGTCCGCAGCCCCAAGATTTCGCCCTCGGCTCGCCGCAAAAATACGCGCACGCGATCATCCAACCAGCGCGTCCCCGACCGGGCGCGCAGACGCACCTGATACATCCCATCGGCAAGCCCCTGGGCGTCCCACGTCCGGTCGATCTCTGCCCGGTCGACCGCGCTCCCCTCAGCCATTATGTGCCAAGTTTCGGGCTCGGCCCCGCGCCCCCAAGCCACCGTCCACTCCTCTACGTTCCCCAAGCCCATTTGGACGCTCACGCGATCGACTCCAAGCACGCCATCCTGCACGGGAGAGAAAACGCGAGCGTGCGGCGGATCGCTCAAACCCAACGCACTTACTTGGACTAGCCCAGCCCCAGAATAGGGATCCCAACCTTCTATCAGCAGGTCCTGCGCCGAAGCCCGCAGTGCGTCGCGCACACGCTCTGCCGTCCATGCCGGCTGACGCCCTAGGAGCAAGGCAGCCAGACCCGCAACGTGGGGTGCCGCCATGGAAGTTCCAGAGCGCGGACCATAGGTCCCGCCGGGAAAGAGGCTAAGAATCGCCTGTCCGGGAGCGACAACGTCAATACTCGGGCCGTAGTTGGAGAAGGCCAGCACCTGCCCTTCAGAAGCCGTGGCCCCCACGGCAATCGTTTGCGAAAAACGAGCGGGATAGAATACGGCGTCTTCCCCTTCATTCCCGGCTGCCGCTACGAGAACAACGTCCGCACTTTCAGCATAGCGTATGGCATCCCTCAGGACCGGTGCACCGCTCGGGTCACCCCAACTCATATTGATCACGCGCGCTCCGTTATCCACGGCGTAGAGGATGGCTGCAGCCAGGTCATCGTCTTCTAAATATCCCCCGCCCGGCAAATTAAATCCGGCCCGCAGCGCCATGACCCGTGCATTGCCAGCGACCCCAGAAATACCGGTCTCATTGTCCACTGCAGCGGCAATGATGCCCGCCACGTGCGTCCCATGACCCGACTCATCGCTTGGGTCAGCGTCGCGCTGCAGATAATCTCCCTGTCCGGGCAGCCCGGGTGCGTCGGTAAAATCCCAGCCAATCACATCATCCACGTAGCCATTACCGTCGTCGTCTACGCCTGATTTCCCTTCGAGTTCAGCGCGGTTTTGCCAAAGCTGTCCAGCCAGATCCGGATGCGCGTAGTCGACCCCGGAATCAATCACAGCAACCACCACAGGTTCAGCCTCTACATCCGAACGCCATCGGATTGCCTGCAAACCCCACTGTTGACCGCGCAGCGAGTCGCCCTTCACCTCGGCGTGCCGACGCAGATAATTAGCCTGCGCCCATTCAATGCCTTCCGACAGCTGAGCCCGCCTCGCCCAATCTTCCGGGTCCTCCTGTGGATGAATAGATACTCGGTACCAGCGCAGCAGATGCTCGGGCACCGCACGCTTGGAACTGCGCTGGCGATGGGATTCAAAAAGGGGCTCCGGACCAGATAGAGCCCCCAGCCTCTCCAGATAGTCTCGGGTATCTGCCTGCAGGCGCTTGGCTGCATGGGCCCTCAGGCGCAGCAGAACTTCTCCGGGGGCGACCCCAGAGGGGGTGGTGAAGGCAACGGCAGGCAGGGAGAGAGAAAGCGCAATGGAATAGCGCAGTGTGTACATCGGGGAACAGCAATGTGCAATCAGGCAAAAGAGGGTGCGCAGGACGTCACCGGCACGTGTCCCTTGAGGCGCTGTCCACCCGCTTTCCCGTCGCCCTATTAGTTTCAAACGGAGCACTCAACCCGCATTTTGCAGGCGCTCGAGGCGCCTAGCCGCCACCGTGCGCACGGCACGAGCGGCACGCTCCTTAACCCCCTCAAACCCGCGGATTTCATCGGCTGATCGAGCCAACTCAACGCATTCAGAGTAGCGCTCTCCATCTAGGTGAGGCAAAACCGCTTCTACGAGTTGGCGATACCAATCGATCAGCTCGCGTTCCAAACGACGAGAAGGTAGATATCCAAAAGGATCAAAGGGCGTACCGCGCAGCTTTTTACCTCGCTTTAACGCACACAATCCCCAGTGGAACCAGCTGCCAAAAGAGACTTTTTTGCGAAAAAGCCAGCGCAGAGCAGGTGGCTGCAGGCGATACGAAACGTTTACAGCCCCGGCAAAGTGGCTCTCCAGCCGCTCTACCGCGCGGTCGTTGGTCGCCAGTCGCGCCACTTCGTACTCATCCTTATACGCCATCATGCGAAAGAGCTGATGGGCGACTACGTCGGTAAATTCACCGCTCAAGCCCCGCTCTCGCTCCAAGCTCCAGACCTGCTCCACAAATTGAAAATAGGCCTCCGCGTACGCCGCATCCTGATACTCGCACAGTTCGGCAAACCGACGGGCCACGGCCGGCTGCACTGCCCGAGGCCACTCCATATCGAGAATCTGCCCGAGGCATTCTGCTCCACTCCGATGATTGGCGGCGATCTCACGAGCTTCGGCAACGCGCTCTTCGTCACTGGGTTTTTCCTTCCCCAACATTCGTTCTAACCTGGAAGGATCGGCAACGGCCAGACGCCCCCAGCGAAAGGCGCGCACGTTGTTTTCAACCGCTTTGCCGTTGAGTTCTAACGCCCATTCAAGCGATGATGCCTTCACCGGTATCATCCCGGCCTGATACGCCGCTCCCAGCAGAATCATATTCGCATACAAAATATCCGAGAAAAGAGCCTCAGCGAGCCAGTAGGTATCGATGTAGACGCTTTCTCCTTTGCGCACGTTTGATTCAATAACGCCCACGAGCGTATCCACTTCGGGAAAGCCAACCGTTCGCGGATTTCGGTTCATTTCTGCCGTGGGTATCTGCGCCGTGCTAACGGCGGCGCGGCTTGTTTGCGGGGCGACGAAACGCATATTGCCTCCCTCCGCCGCGCGCAAAAGATCGAATCCCAAGTAGAGATCTACCTCTCCGGGGAAAAGGTGATTAAAGGCCGGTTGGTGATCTTCCGACAGGACAATGGGTGCTTCTACCGGACCTCCCTTCTGCGCCAAACCCGTATTATTAGACAGATACACCTGCTTGCCTTCTAACATCGCCGCGTAGGCCAGAAGATGGGAAAAGGTCACGACCCCTGTCCCTCCGCGCCCTACCGCGAGGATGGAGTAGCTCGAGTTCATGGGGCAGGCCGGCGGTTCGGGCAGAGCGTCGATTTCTTCGGGTATTCGGCGACGCAACCCGTGCCCCTGTGCGTCATGTGCTACGACAAACGCCGGACATTCCCCGTCAATGCAGAGTTCGTCCTGGGCACAGTGCGCTTGGCGCACTTGCGTCTTTTTCCCCCACTCCGTATCTACCGAATGGAGGGCTGCACATCCCTCTGATTGGGTATAGCAATCTCCACACCCCTCGCATATCTCGTCGTTGATCAGCACGTATCGGTCGGGCTTAATGCCCTGGCGACGATCGCGTCGGCCCCGTTCGGTCGCGCACTCCTTGTCGAGAATGAGCACGGTCGTCCCAGCAATCTGCTTAAAAGCATTCTGCGCCTGCGCCTGTTCTTCCAGCGTGTAGACCTGCACTCGCTCACCATTCAATTCGCTCAGCTCATCCGCCCGCGCGCTCACTATCCCAACGCGGCCAACGCCCATGCCAAGCAACTCTTGCACCACGTCGAAAACGCTGCGGACACCGCCGGGATCCTGCCCGCCCGTCAGCGCAACGACTCCGTTAAACAAGAGTAAGAATGTGATATTTACCTCGCCCTGCACGCAGCTTTGGATAGCCCCGCGACCGCTGTGAAAATAGGACCCATCCCCGAGATATTGAAAGATGTGACGATTCCCGTTAAAGGGGGCCCACCCGCTGTAAATCGAACCGCCCGCTCCCATCGTCGGAATATAGAGGACGCCATTGTCGTAGGCCGGGATAGCGCGAATGGAGGAACAGCCTATAGCCCCACCCGGCTTTTCGTCGAGTGAACGAAAGCTGTTGTAAGGACATCCCCCGCAGGACATGGGCGTTACCTGAGGAACGACTTCATGGGAACGCTCTCCGAGCGAACGGAGTCGCTCAATCGCACTCCCAGTAGCCCCGAGACGGTCGGCCAGCAAGTGTGCCAGCTCTTCGGGATGCACTTCGCCATATGCGGGAACAAAGGGGGCCCCATCTTCATCCCACTGCCCAAGAAACACCTCTACGCCACTGCCCCAGAGAGCCGCCCGAACGGCATCCTCGACGAAAGGCCCCGGTTCTTCAACGAGATAAACCGTCTTTAAGTCGCGAGCAAAATGCCGCACGATCTCCGCATCGAGCGGATAGGACACGCGCAGATGTAAGACGGGCACGCGCGCACCGATATAATCCAATGCCTGTCGCACGTCGACATAGCTCTTACCCGTAGCTATTATGCCGATCGAACCTCCCACATCAGCATCCACAATTCGGTTGAGCCCATTTTTGCGGATATAGGCTTCGGCCAAGGGTAGGCGCTGCTCGACGAGTTGCCGCTGCATGGGCAACGCCCGCGTGGCCATCACGATCCGGTTAAATGATTTTTCATACGGGCGCTCAGGAAGGTGGATCTGCGGCCGCACCAAGTCCAGATCAACCGTACTCGCCCCGTCACATACGGGAGTTACAAGCTTGAGTGCCGTGACGATGCCGGCATGTCGCGAAAGCTCAACGGCATGCCGGCCCAGCTCTATGACCTCACTCACAGTCGAAGGATAGAAGATCGGCACCATACAGCTGCGCAACACTCCGTCGCTCGTACCGGGGGAAACCGAGCTTTTAGACTGATGGTCCTCCCCAGCCAGCAGCACCATAGAGCCGCGATCAGCCGTACCGCTCAGATTGGCAAGCCACACTTCATCTGGCACCCACATCGTCCCATGCGCCTTGCCATACCAGAACGCATCAATATCTCCGCTCTCGGCAAACTGAGTTCCCAGCATAGCCGAAGCGGCCGTCTTCTCATTGATGCCAAATTGGTGGAGCGTTCGCCCCCTTTCATTGAGCAGGTCGATCTGCTCTACCAATTTCAAATCCAACCCACCGAGTGGAGATCCCTCGTACCCGCTTATGTACGTTTGGTTCACCGCTCCTTGCGCAGCATCGGAGCGCTGTTTTTCCAAGACGAGGCGGAGAATAGCCTCCATGCCCGTGAGAAAAACGGTCCCCTCTTCTCTTCTGTATTTGTCGTCCAGTCTCAGTGTCAAAACCGCTCTATTTCACCTGTCTATACAGTGGATGTGTGATTATACGGAGGTCCCCGAACCGGGGCAAGCCAATCCCGAGGCCCTGCAGACCCTGTCTCGATTTGCCCCCCACAAAGTAATCAGCCTATATTTTCTAAATCGACCCATAACAAGATATCACGAAGGCGAATAGACCATGGCTGAAAACATCGAAGAGTTGACCATCCACTACGAAGAAGACGGGCGCGTTTTGCGCAAAGAGGTTGGCAAAGAGGTCCTGAGCAAAGGGTCTTGGGCAACCATCATGTATCTCTATCAGGACCTAGATCGGAAGACCGAGGAATACGGTCAGCAGAAGGTTTCTATTCGCCGCTATCAAAAGCGCGAGGGATCTTTTATTCAGCGGTCAAAATTTGAGATATCGAGCGCAAATCAGGCTAGAGCTATTTGCGCAAAGATACAAGATTGGTTTCCCGAAGAGGACTAAATCTTAGGCTCGTCCCGATTCGCCAAACGGTTGGCCACTGACAGAATCGGTAAAGCGAAACCCTTTCCCCATATCCTATGAAAACATATCGCGCAGCTCTTGTAGGCCTCACGGGAATTGGCGCAGCGCGTGCGAGTGCGCATCCGCTCACTGCGGCTCCGCGTTCACACGCGGCTGCGTATCACCACCATCCACGCACCGAGCTAGTAGCCGTCTGCGATAAAAATCCTGCCGCAATAGACCAATTCCGCGCGAATTGGCAGGACGTATGGCCCGAAATGGCTTTTTACGACGACTACCAGACGATGCTAAAAGAGACAGAGCCCGATCTACTGAGCGTCGCCACTTCAGACCACGCACACGCCGACATTGTAGTCGCAGGCGCACTAGGCACCCCTCAGGCTATTCTTTGTGAAAAGCCCATAGCAACGACGCTTTCCGATGCCGATCGCATGATTACCGCCTGTAGCGAAAACAGCACGCTGCTTTCCATCGAACATACCCGACGCTGGGACCCCACTTTTCTACGGGCGCGTCAGCTTATTCGCTCGGGTGAACTAGGTCCCCTCCGGACGATGGTCGCAGAAATGTTCAGCCCGCGCGCGATGCTGATGCGCAACGGCATTCACCTTATCGACTTATTCACCTTTTTTGCAGATATGGACGCTTCTCCACAGTGGGTCGTCGGGGACTTGGAAGAGGGCTATGACACGCAGGGGGCCTACACAGGAGACGGTGGTCGCGATCCCGGTGAGGATCCCTTTGCCTCTGCATATATTCGGTATTCAAAAGGTATTCGCGTATTCCTCAATAGCTACAAGACCACCATGCCCGGCTGGCAGATGCAGATCACCTGCGACACGGGCCGACTCGAGCTATCGGATCGCTGTGCCCGCCTTATTCGTCCCCGTTCGCATTACGACTGGCCCGTCAGCGACCTAGACGTATCAACCTGTCTCTACACGCATCAATTGGGCGCTATCGACGAATTGGTCAAAGCGCTCGAAGAAGGATCCGAACTGATCTGCTCGGGTGAAGAGGCCCGGAAAGCGCTGGAAATAACGCTGGCAATCATGCAGTCTCACGTGCTCGGCGGCCAACCCGTCACGTTCCCCATACTATATTCTGAATAATAAAAAAACACACACTCATTCCCTTTAGGTCCACGCACTCATGACAGATATCCAACGCAACCCAACGCGCAGCGTGCGCATTGGCCAGACTCACATAGGTGCACAACATCCCATTGCCGTGCAGAGCATGGCCGCAACTCGCACGCAAGATATCGAAGCCACCCTGCGACAGATTAAAGTGATCGGAGAGGCAGGAGCGGATATTATCCGCGTTGCCGTCGACAGCCGAAAAGACGTCGATGCCCTAGGTGAAATAGCCGGTCACACCGATATCCCCCTCAGCGTCGACCTACAGGAGAACTATCGCCTCGTTCAACACGTGGCCCCGCATGTGCAAAAAGTCCGCTATAACCCAGGCCATTTATACCATCACGAAAAGGAAAAAAGCATTCGTGACAAAGTCGCTTTTATTGCGGATGAGGCAGAGAAAAACGACTGTGCCCTGCGCGTTGGCGTAAACTGTGGTTCGGTCGATCCCGACAAAATTGGCCTCTTTCCCGCTGAAGATTCTATCTCTCCCATGCTCGCCTCCGCGCTGGAGCACTGCCATATCCTGGACGACTTGGGATTTACGCGCTACTGCGTATCTCTAAAGGACTCCGATCCAGCTAACGTGATTGAGGCCAACAAGCGCTTCGCCTCTGAGCGGCCAGATGTTCCCTTGCATTTGGGCGTCACAGAAGCTGGAATGCCTCCCGAGGGCATCATTAAAACGCGCATTGCATTCGAGCAGCTGATTACGGCTGGAATCGGAGACACGCTGCGCGTTTCTCTCACCCTCCCCTTCGATGATAAGGGCGAAGAAATCCGCGTGGGACGCCAAATCCTCGACGATATATACTCGGGGCGTTTCCGGTCCGTTCCCAAGCTGCTTGACGCCGGTCTCAACATCATCTCCTGCCCCTCCTGTTCAAGAGTAGAAAACGAGGCCTTTATAGAACTTGCACATAGGGTTAGGGAAGTTACAGAGTACGCTAAGTCACACGCTATAACCATCGCCGTCATGGGCTGCAGAGTGAACGGCCCCGGCGAAACAGACGACGCCGATTTAGGCCTCTGGTGTGCCCCAAACTTTGTAAACCTGAAACGCGGCCCCGAGACAATAGGTCAGTTCGGATATGACGAAGTACTAGACGTGCTGCGCCAGGAAGTCGACCGCATCATTGCGGCATAACGTTACCCTAACAGATTGCGCCAATAAGCGGCGACCAACGCCCCCTTGGGGCCTCTATTCCCCTACAAACTACTGAGAGGAACACGATGCGAAATCCCATCAGCGAAACGCTTGCAGCCGGACAGCCTTCGATAGGCAGCTGGCTCAATTTGGGGTCTCCCCTTGCCGCAGAAGTCATGGCAGCGGCTGGGTTTAGCTGGTTGTGCGTCGACGCCGAACACACGGCCTATGACATGGAATCTATTGCGCATACTTTCCGCGCTATAGAAGCACGCGGCGCCGTCCCCCTCGCAAGAGCTTGGGACCACGATCCCGTCACTGTGGGCCGTCTCCTTGATGCGGGAGCATATGGAATTGTTTTTCCCCACGTCAGCACGGCTGAACAGGCCCAACGCCTCGCCGAGGCCATGCGGTTTCCCCCGCGGGGAATCCGCTCCGCAGGCACCGGCCGCTGCGCCACGCTGGGATCTGATTACCGATCCGTATTCAACGATCTCGTGCTATGCATACCGCAAATTGAGGATATGCAGGGCATTGATAATGCCGAGGCCATCGCAAGCGTAGAAGGAGTCGACATCGGCTTTCTCGGCCCCAACGACTTGGCCATGTCTATGGGCGTTGAGCCGGGTCACCCCGAGCACGAAGAGGCCCTGCTGCGCTTTCTTGGAGGATGTCAACGTGCCGGAACTCCATGCGGCATCCCCACGAAGGACGCCGCCAGCACCCGGACGCGCCTATCGCAGGGATTCCGGTTTATCGACATTAACAACGACCTGCGCATCCTACAGGGAGCTGTCGAAAACATACTCTCAGAAATAAAAATCTAGTCGACTGTCTTACAACCACTTACGCGCTCGACCTAATACAGTAAAGACCTTATTAATACCCGCCCAACGCAAACCATAGAGGGAGCCGTTGGGCCTACTCTTCACCAGCCCAGCATACCAACTCGATTTTCGCAGGCTCGCTTGAGGCCGCGCCCATTACTCAGGGTATTAAACACCTTCAACAAACAGCATAAACACATGTTAGAGAGAGGGATAAAATGGAAGACAAGATCCTCGTAACGGCTCAGTTTTACAACGATGAATTCGCCTCTGACGAGCGCCAGCAAGGCATGGAACACCTGTCAAAATACGGCGAGCTAGTTCTCGAAAAAGAAGAGCTCCATGCCGAAGACGGCCAGGGCGTTGTCGCGTCCGTCGCCAGCTCTTCCCTCTATACGGATGCCTTTTACGAAGCGGCAACCGATCTGCGCATCATAGCTCGTTGGGGCGTGGGATTTGACAAGGTAAACGTCGAAGCCGCAACTCGGCACGGCGTCCTCATTACGGTAACTCCCGTGCACATGGACACGGTCGCTGAGTATGCCATTACTCAGTGGTTGGCAACCCTCAAGCGAGTCTATACGCTCAACCGCCTTTCCCACGGAGGAGATTTCTCCATCATACGCACATACGAAGCGCAAGGATCTGTGCTTGGTCTCTACGGCTGTGGGCGCATTGGCCAAGAAGTTGCCCAACGCGCTCGCCCTCTCCTAGGGGAAAACGGCCGTCTACTTATCTATGATTCTCGCCCCGATATCGGAGAGATCGCCGCGCGCTACGGAGGCGAAGTAGTAGACTCGCCGCACGCACTTTTTGAGCAGTGCGACACGGTAAGCCTGCACGTTTCTGGGGACGAAACCATCGTCGACTACGATCTACTCACCTCCATGAAGCCCCACGCTTCGCTCATCAATCCATCCAGGGGTAATCTGGTCGACGACGCGGCGGTTAACCGCGCCCTTAATGAGGACAAACTCTACTACTACGTCGTGGACGATCCAGTCAACGGCCCGCGCACAATTCACAAGGATCACCCGCGCATTATTTGCACCAACCACAACGCCGGCATTTCTGTTGAATCAACCATTCGCCTTGACCAAAAGACGATACAGCAGGTGACCGACGTGCTTGAACACCGCCGCCCCGACTTCGTTCTCAACGAAGAGGTCCTGGACCATCCCCGCGTCAAAGAGTGGCTAAATAGTTGAAGATAATAGAATTAGAAACTACCCCGCTCAGCAATCGCGGCATGCTTCTGCGCATCCTTACCGACGAAGGACTCGTAGGTTTGGGTTCGCCGATGAACTATGAGCACGGACGCACGGTCGCTCGGGCAATCGACGATATGGGCGAGTATCTTATCGGCCGAGATCCGCTGCAAATAGAAGATCACTGGCAAACGCTCTTTCGCTCCTCCTATTCGCGCCAAATGCCGATCCTCCTCTCCGCGCTCAGCGGGATCGAGATGGCTTGCTGGGATTTACTCGGCAAACATGTTGGTCTGCCCGTTTGGAAGCTGTTGGGGGGATCCGTACGCGATGCAATTCGCGTGTATGGAGGCGCAGGAGGTGCTACCCCGGAGGACGCTGCCGCAAGCGCCCGACGCAGCGTCGAAGCGGGTTTCACCGCCGTAAAGACCACTCCATTTCCTCAGGCCGTACGCCCCATAGAGACCCCCGCTGAGATCAGTCGAGTCGTCAAGCATATCGCCGCCATTCGCGAGGCTATCGGCGAATCGGTCGACCTGGCTATTGACTTCCATCGCGCCGCCAGCCCACCCTTTGCCAAGATGCTGCTGCGCGAATTAGAGCCTTTCCACCCGCTTTTTGTCGAAGAACCCACAAAAGCCATGCCCGACAACGTAGGCCCCCTGCGCGAATTGGCCCAGTCGACCTGCATACCGCTGGCAACGGGCGAACGCTGCACGACCCGATGGGGATTTCGCGAACTGTGCGAGACCAAAGCCGCAGCTATTATACAGCCCGATATTCGGCACTGTGGGGGCATTCGCGAAATGCGCCATATTGCGGCGATGGCTGAAGTACATGAAATACTAGTCGCTCCGCACAGCGCGGCTGACCCACTGGGGATCGTCGCCGCCGCCCACGCGATGGCACCGACGCCCAACTTTCTACTCATGGAATTTGGCGGCGGAGGAGGAACGGGGTTTTTTACAGAGCCCCTGTCCATGGTAGACGGATTTATACAGCTCCCTCAGGGGCCCGGCCTTGGCGTAGAAATTGATCCAGAGGGCTTGGAAAAGATGCGGCAGAAGGGAGCGTGGAGGCAGCGCACGATGCGCCGCCACCCCGAAGACGGAAATTTTTCCGACTTCTAACGGCTTTTAGAGGCCCCCCTTCCTCGCTTTTGCACGCGGAAGGAAAAAGTAGAATTCCGCACCCTCACCCCGATTCGATTCGGCATTTAGCCACCCACCGTGCCGGTTTATAATGGCGTAACTGGAGAAGAGCCCTAGCCCAGATCCATTCGCTTTGGTCGTAAAATAGGGATCAAAGATCGACCTGAGGTCTTCTAATGCAATCCCCTCTCCCGAGTCGCGAATCGCACACCGCACATAGTCGCCGGCGGGTAGGGGTATCGGGGATCCCTCTTCTACTCGCTTATTTTCTAAATGCGTATTTATCGTTCCCCCTTCGGGCATGGCCTGATGCGCATTGATGATTAAATTGTGCACCACCTGACCAATTTCCGTCGCATTCATATCGACCGCCCAGAGGGTAGCCTCTACCTCTATCGAATGCACGACGTCCGAACCCCGCAGAGCAAAGCCGGTGGTATTTCGCACCACTTCGGCCAAATCCCCGCGTTCGCGCCTGGTCTCTTTACCCCGTACAAACCTCAGTAATTGCCCCGTCATATCGCGAGCTCGGTCCAGCGAAGCCTCAATATCTGTGACAATGGCTTTATGATTAGATGCGTCTAACCCATCGTGCCTTAGGAGCGAAGCATTAAGCCGCGTCGAGGCGAGCAAGTTGTTAAAATCGTGAGCAATGCCTCCCGCCAGGTGCTCTATGGTATCTATTCGATCTGATCGCATTCTCATTTGTTCCAATAGGCGTTCGTCCGTTACGTCCCGCAGCACGAAAACGCCTCCCGCAATGTAATCATCTTCGCCCCGGACGGGCACGCCCTGTATCAAAACGGTGCGAGGATGTATTTCGCTCTTGTAGAGCATTGCCTCGGTTGATTCATTCACGCCTTTACTGAGGACGCGATCTATAAACACAGCGAGCCTATTAGGGTCTTCGCGAAAGGAGAGTGCTTCTACAAGCCTTCTGGACTCGAATACCACCCCTTTCTTGCCGATAAAATCCAGTGCAGGCCGATTAGATTGGGTGATATCCCCCTGCGCATTGGTCGCAACAACAGCATCCGA
>CALDFW010000051.1 GCA_937942165.1 uncultured bacterium
ATGTATTCCGCGCCTTCCATCAGCCACAGCAGGTTGCCATCTCCATCGTACAGCTGATATCCCGGCAGGATCTCATCGCGTCCATCCCCATCCACGTCGTAAAACCACATATACATCCCATACCAAGAGTCGTGCGCATCCTGACGCCAGCGCAAATTCAACTGGTCGTCATACGCCCAGATGGAGTAGCCAGTGCCCGCACTGTCGCCGTCTCTCAGGATAAGGTCCTGCGCCTTCTCCGTCTTGCGAATTCGACACGGCCACAGAGCCCCTAGCTTGTGCAAATACCGGGACACGCTCTCGCCCCGATACCCGCGATACGGCCCGGTCTTCGGCAGTTCGGTCTCCGCTGTGACCTCTCCTGTCTTTCCACTAATCATGCGCAGCAGATCCCCCTCTACGCCGATAAAATCTTCCACGCCGTCCGCATCCAGATCGTGCATTATCTTGTGCTTTGTATGCAGACCCGATGCAGCGGGATACACCTTGTCCCACTGCGTTTCTCCGTCCATATCCACGCATACCACGCGCGGGCCCTCTTCCGTCGCCTGTTGCAGTATGATTTCCTTCTTACCCGCCCCACGAAAATCCCCCACCCGCACCGCGCAGGGCCAGTATGCGCTAATATCGATCCGTTTCCACAGCACTGGATTCGGGTATTTTTCCGAGACCTCTGCCACCTCTCGGTCATACGCACTCTGACGGCTTACGTAAGCCGCTCGAGCAGGCTCCGACGCGGTAACCCGTATGCCATGCATCCTGCTGCGCGTGTTCGTACGGACGCCTACCTTACCCGTCAGGAACTTGTCGTCATACGCCACGAAGACTTGCTTTCCATCCACATAGCACGCCAACCGCTCTCCCTCACACGCCACACTCAGATGGTAATACCGGCCTCGATCGACCCCATTCCGATAGTCGGCAAGCATAGTCCACGACTCATCTTCGCGGCGATACAGCACAAAGCGATCATGGCCTTCTATGCCGAAGATGTAATAGCGCCGCAGGTCCTGATAGCGCACCATCACGCCTGAGAGACCGACGATCGCGTGGGGCTCGTCGTTGTTGGGCTGCGTAAACGCGTTTAGCTGTCGAACAGCTGCCTCCACCGTATAATCTCCCCACAGCGGCTCCCCTGTCGTAAGGCATCGGCCCGTTTTGTTGTGATGCTCCAGCACCTGCACCTGGCCATCGCGAATTACCCGATACGAACTCGCCCGCTTCCCCTGTTTGGGCCCCCATTCAAGCGCATTGTTCCAGCCCTTGAAAACCGCTTCTTCCACGCGCTTATCAGGGTCTCTATAGTCCAGTATCTTACCCACCGGACACGCCGATAGATCGATCTCTGCTAGCACCACACTAGAATTGCTATCTTGGGCCATGTTTATCTCCTTTACTAATAGACTACGTAAGGATTGCATGCGGTAAACGCTGACGCACTGCGGGTTAACCTACAATAATACAAACGCTCAACCAACGCCCCATTTTTCTCCGCGCACGTACGTGGGCGCACTTTTCTGACATCTCTCGGTTGCAATTACCCGCATGTATCAATACCCTCATCAAAGGGCTGGACAGCCGGAGCATAGCGGCCAACAATATCGGTCTGACCTTGCCCTTTGACGACTATGTGGGTCTCAATTCTCAACCAGGGTCTAACAATGGAGTACGACGTCAAATCTCCCAAGCGCGTTTTCAAGATGCTCTTACGCCTATTGCCCATACTCGGTCTCGTTATCTACCCTCCGCTACAGACGTACTTCTTGCTGTCTGAGCAGCACCTCGGCATGGACAGCGAGGTGCTCTCTTTTTTTAGACTGCTATTTGGGTTGAGCATAGTCTATTGGGCCGCGATAAGTGCGAAACGTTTTTTTGACGTTTTTGCCAACCGTTAGCGCCTCGCTCTTTTTCGCATCTTATACGGCACTACGTTCCTTCGGCGGAGTGGCAAAGAGAGTCACGATAATCATCGGCGCAGTCAGCAGCGCAAATACGACGAGTATGTCGTTGTATGAACCCCATAGGTCGTGCGTAGCGCCCATGACCAACGGCCCCATACTCGAGGCCGCTACTTCGACCGTAGTTAGCGTTCCCTGTATCTTGCCCAAGTGTGGACGTCCGTAGTAGCGCACCCAGATAGTAGAGCGCACGGCCATAAACGTGCCCTGACCAGCTCCCAAAGAGACGGCAAAGAGTGCGGAAGTTAGAGACGATTCGATCTGGGTTAAAAACCATATGCCAAACGCCATGCTCGCCATGGCGCCCGATAGCAGAAAATGCACGGGAAGTCGATCCGCCATAATCCCTCCCAGCAGCATGGAAACCGCAGAGGCCACCGCAAAGGCAGAAAACATCGCAACGGCGTCTATCTCAGTCATGCCGATGTCTAAATAGATCTGCACCGCATGAAAATGGATCCCCGTGATGATCATGGCAGGTAACGCAGTAGCCACCGCCAAGATCCAATAGGCCCGCGTGCGAACGGCAAAGGCCAGGTCGTGCGCCGTCTCAATCGCAGATGCACCCGATGCCTCAGCAACGGGTTCGGCTATACCGTCTGGACGCTGCCCAACGTCTTCTGGCCGGTTGCGATAGACCAGCGCAATTAGGGGTAGAATCGCGCATGCGATTACCACCCCCAAGAGCGCATAGGCCCATCGCCAGCCCACTGCACCGATAAGCCAGTGATTAAACGCAGGCACCATGCCCATAGACAGAGCCGCCCCCGTGCTAACCATACCAACGGCCAGACCCAGACGCCGGTTAAACCATAGGCCTACCGTATTGGCAGCGAGCATACTCATGGCCCCCTGACCCAGCATACGCAGAAATAGAAACGAAACAAAGACGGTAAACAGTCCGGTTACTCGGGACATCCCCACGCAGGCAATTCCAAACAGTATGACGATCACAAATAGAATGCGGCGCGGCCCGTAGCGATCCATCAGTAAACCGATGTAGACCATGGGGAGTGAGGCTAGGAGCGTACCCACCATATAGGCTCCGCTAATTTCACTATGGGAAAGGCCTAAATCTGCGCGTATGTGGGGATTAAAAATGGAAACGCCGAACGTCTGTCCAGGCGAGGTCGCAACTTGGATGGCTAGGACCACGGGCAGCATTATCCAGCCGTAAAAAAGGGGAATGCGTGCAGCGATGGCATCCTGCGCCAACCGCACAGTATTAAGGAGTGATTTCTCGTTGGTTTGCACCGTTTTTATATCTCTTTTCCCACAGGGCCTCTCACGGTCGACTCTACCGCTGACAGCGTTTGTCCAATACGCAGCCGGGCCCAATCAATATAGGCCGCATCCCCCCTTGACTCCACACCGCCCGTTTGCTCTGGTATGACCCCTACACTACTTTGTCATCTGTTAGAGAAAGTTCGTATTAAGACGCCAGTTAAACAGGCCGATCAGACCTCTCAACGGGAGTGTTTCCCATGCTACATCGCCTCTTATTACTCGGTTTTTTCATAGTATCTGCCTGCGGCGATGACGAGGTCGTCGGCCCCGCCAGGGACTTGGTCGGCACCTGGCAGATGGTGTCTGAATCGTCGGGCAGCTTCGATTTAGAAAATATCGCCGTCACGCTCACCTTTAAGAAGTCGGGCAAACTAAGTGGCGTCTTTGACGCGGGTACCCTATCAACTCCAGTTAAAGGCGATTGGTATATCAGCAGCGGCTACCTAGTCATGGAGGTGAATATCGGCGGCATTATCGACGTTACGACGTTTGAATACACGATTGA
This sequence comes from uncultured bacterium, assembly GCA_937942165.1. Lineage (GTDB taxonomy): Bacteria > Latescibacterota > UBA2968 > UBA8231 > UBA8231. The sequence goes on from CALDFW010000051.1 coordinate 3,751, forward strand.
GGGTGACACGCTAACAACCGTCAGCTACGACGGTACCATTGAAGTGTATCAACGACAGTAAACAACGCCAACTAGCACGCAAGGAAGGCATCATGAAAATTGGCCTCTGCGCCTGGAGCTTTACCGGCTCACACAGAGAAGCCGGTCGCGCGATCGATCCACATAGCCCCGAAGGTCTCACTCAGCTAGCCCGTGAAAACGATCTGGCCAGCGTTGAGTTTGCCGCGCAGTCTCTGCGAGAACGCAGCGACGAAGAGCTAGCCTCTTTTCGCGAGCAGTTAGACGGCATGGATCTCTTTCTCGACACGGGGGGAGCCAACTACGCCGAAGATATTTCACCGCTGCGCGATGCGATCGAAACGGCTCACCGAGCCGGTGCCCTAGCCGTGCGCACGACGATCAGCAACCTGCTCGAAGGCGATCGCAGGTCGCTGGGGTCCCAGGGCATGCAGGACTATTTGAGCGCACTGGTCCAACCTTTTAAAGAGGTCATGCCGCTGGCAGAAGAGTACGGCATACCCGTCGGCATCGAAAACCACCAGGACGTTTGTTCGTGGGAGCTGCTGGATCTGTGCGAGCGCGTCGGAAGTCCGCAGCTAGGCGTGACGATGGACGTGGCCAACGCGCTGGCCGTCGGAGAGACACCGGCCGCTTTCGCCCAGCGCGTTATGCCCGTTCTCAAGCACGTGCACTTCAAGGACTACACGATTCATCCAACGCCGTCAGGCTATCGCTTTAAGCGCTGCGCGTTGGGTACTGGCGTGGTCGACTGGCCGCAGATGGTCGCCCTCTTTGATGCCGGCGCTCCCGGCGTGCAGGGCTGCATCGAGCTGGGCGCCTCACAGGCGCGCCATGTGCGCATCCTCGAAAACGATTACTGGTCAACCTACGCCCCGCGTCCACAGGAAGAAGTGCTGGATGCGCTGCGCACGCTGCACGGGGTAGCGCGGCCGGCCGACGAAGACTGGCGCACGCCGCACGAACGCGAGGAAAGCGCTGACGTGCGCGCCGACTATGAGCTCGATCAGTTTGCGCGCTCGGTTTCTTATATCGAGGAAGCCCTATGAGCGCACTCTTTTTTACCGTGGGCTGCGCGCTAGCGCTGCTCTCGGTTGCCGCCGGTGCCTTTGGAGGCCACATCCTCAAACCGCGCTTGACGAACGAATTATTTGAGATCTTTGAAGTGGGCGCGCGCTATCATATGTATCACGCTCTGGGCCTGCTGGCCGTCGCCTGGGCTTGCACCCAGTGGCCAGGCACTCTCACGACAGCTGCCGGCTGGCTCTTTGTCGCTGGTATTATCCTCTTTTCCGGCAGTCTGTACGTGCTCAGCCTGAGCGGCGTGCGCTGGCTCGGCGCCGTCACGCCTCTGGGCGGCCTGTGCTTTATGGCCGGCTGGCTCTGCTTGGGCCTAGCCGCGTGGCGCAGCTAGGTCTTTTATAACCGCGAAAATGCGGGTCCGGCATAGGGGGCGCCCCCAAAGCGCACCCTGTGAGATTCGCGTGCTCTATACCCCTTCCAACCCAGCTAACTGACCCGTTTCTTCAAGCGCAACCACCGCGTTTTCCAATTGCCCAATACCGCCAGAAAATTCCAAGCGCATCACGTCGCCGACCTGCACGCCGTCGCTCAGATCGGCCTCGGCAAAAACGATCGGAGTACCCCAGTAAAAGGCCAGCAGCGATCGCGCCTCCAACGGAATGCGGCGAAAGAGATGCCGTTCGAGATGCAGCAAACTGTCGGGCATATTGAGATTGTCTCGTCCGGTCTTACCCTCTTTAAAACCCACGCGCTGGCCGTCGCGCAAGATTTCGCAGGAAACCGTCACGTCGCCGTCGTCGTACTCATCGGCCGTCACCAGGAGCGGCCCCAGTGAAGCGCAGCCTCCGGCCCAGTTTTTGGCCTGGGGCAGGTTGAGCGGATTGTCGGCTTCAATGCCGTTGTCCGTTACGTCATTGCCCCCCGTATACCCCAGTCGCTCAAGCTGCCCCTGCTTGTTTAGACCGTAGACGCTCACCAGCTCCGTTTCGGGCACCAAACGCGCCGTATCGGCCGGACGCGTCACGGCCTGACCATGACCGCGCACCGCATCGGGTTCGCCCTTAGAAAAGAGCTCTGGACGACCTCCGCTGGACACTTCCTTGTACTTCTGATCGTAGACGTTGACCGCGGCACCGGTCGCCTGGTGCGCTTCGATTTCGCGCAGCTTAGCGCTGACTTCATGCGTCACGCCAGCCAGCCATACCTTGAGCGCATGGGGGTTGTCTGACGGTCCGCTCACCGGCTTAGTTAAGTGCGGCGATGAAGCGTCGCTGCTAGCTAGCAGTTGATCCAGATCGAGCCGGCGCGCATTGCCAGCTTTTTCCCTCAATTGTTCCACCGCCGCGACAAGACCAACCTCGTCACCTCCCCCTTCATAATAGACTTCGTATATCCCGCCAACACCCAGATCGATAACGCTATCCCCCTCGACCAAACCCAAGTGCTGGCCGTCCTGCGGATCGATAAATTGCAACAGTTTCATGGTTCCTCCCTCAGTTGATCAAAAGCGGCGTAGAAAAGCTAAGCGACAAAGAGCGACTGCGTCGACGGAGCGATGAGACCGGCTTTTTCCGCTCGGTCCATAAGATCGGAGATGGCCACTTCTCCGTCTCGCCCATAGTCGAGCGTATACTGGTTTACGTAGAGATCGATGTGGGCCTGCATCACCGCTTCGTCCATCTCCTGAGCATGGGCGCGAATATAGGCGCGGACCGTATCTGGATGGGCGTAGGCGTACTCGACGCTGGCGCGCAGTGCCGCATCGAACGCCTCTATGCGCGCGCGCCCGAGCGCACGACGCGCCAAGATCCCACCCAGTGGAATCGGATGGCCCGTGCTCTCTTCCCACCAGGCGCCCAGATCTATCACTTTGTGCAGCCCGTGCTCGGGATAGGTGAAGCGACTCTCGTGGATAATGAGGCCGGCGTCGACGCGTCCCTGCTCGGCGGCCGACATAATCTCGTGAAAAGGCAGGACGACCAGTTCGTCAATCTGCGGGTCGAAAAGGCCCAGCAGCAGCGCCGCCGTCGTCATCTTGCCGGGAATGGCGATGCGCTTACCGCGCAGAGCGTCCGGAGCGATCTCCTCGCGCGCCACAACGAGCGGACCGCAGCCGCGACCCAGCGCGCCTCCGGCGTGCAGCAAACAGTAGGTATCGCGCATGTGGGCCAGCGCATGAAAGGAAATTTTCGTCGCGTCGAGCTGGCCGTTGAGAGCCATGCTGTTGAGCGTCTCAATATCTTCCAACACTTCGCGCACTGCCGGTGCCTCGTCTAGGCATCCGTGCACTAATGCGTAAAAAATAAATGTGTCGTTCGGGCAGGGTGAATAGCCCAGAGAGAGGGAATCCATAGTCGGTTTCAGCTCGATTCTCCATCTAGCAAAGAGAGGGCCGCCTCCTGCGCACGACGGCAGGCAAGCGGCAGCTCCCACGCATCGCGATCGCGGCGCGCAGCCAGATTACTGATGGCGCGTATTTCGACAAAATCTACTCCGTACAGTGCGCACAGATGGGCGGCAGCCGCACCCTCCATATTTTCGCACAGGGCGTTGAAACGCTCGCCGCGCTCTCTTCCCAAATCGTCGGTGCCCGTGCACTCCTGCACCGTGACAAAGGGACCGGCTTCAGCCCGCCACGCGTTGCCCAACCGCTGAACGATGTCCCGAGTGCGCTTTGCATCGAGATCAAAGCAGTTAAAGTAAGGTTCCCCTTCGGCCGCGTTCGAGCGCAGCAGTGGAATTCCGATCGTCGCGCGCGCGTCCTGCCACCCGTCGTCCAAGCGCACGCCGACGTCGCCATACCATTCGCGCGTTGCCACGGCTATGTCGCCAGGCACCAAGCCACTCCGCGCGTAGGCACCTCCGACGCCGACTTGCCAAACTTCACGCGGCGCGTGCGCCTGCAGTAGGCACGTCAGCGCGTGTGCACAGTTAACCGCTCCCATACCCGTCTCGACCAAGAGAACGGAGCGCGTCCCTAGCGTGCCCTGCATCCACGGCCGCTTGGCGACCTCGGTCTGCACGGATCTCGAAAGGGCCGATTGCAGCCTGTCCTGCTCAAAGCTCGTAGCCGTTAGTATAGCTAGATCAACCGTCATGATACCGCTAAAAGACAGCCGGAGTGCGAGCGCATGACCGCTCTCCCTATTTGCACGGGTAACACGATTAGAATTCGAGCACCACTTTGAGCGCTTCGTCTGCTATTGGCTTGTCGACGGCCAGTTCAAAGCCGCGCTGAATTTCACCAAAGGGCAGCACGTGTGAGACCAGCGGATCCACGTTTATACGCCCCTGCACGATCCAGTCTAGCGCCAGCGCGTAGTCGGCATAGGGATTGTCTCCGTAGTTGACCGAGAGCACGAGCTTGAGCTCGCGACGCTGCATTTCCATCATCGGCAACTTGATAACCCCAGAGTGATTCTCCTTGTCGGGCACGCCAAAGCACACGATCGTGGAGAAGCGATGGCTCAGATCGAGACACTGCCCATAGGTATCTTCTCCCCCGACAACCTCGACCACGACGTCGGCCATATCGCCATCCGTTATATCGCGCACAGCCTCAACCACGTCTACGGCGTCTGGATTAACCGTATGAGTAGCTCCCATCTGACGCGAGACGGAGAGTCGGTATTCGAGTGGGTCAACCGCGATAATTTGCTTGGCGCCCAAATTGCGCAGCACGCCGGTAAAAAGCTGGCCGGCTGGACCCTGACCGAGCACCACGATCTTCTGGTCTAATAAATTCCCCAGCTTGCGAAAGCAGCGCAGCACCGTGCCGAGCAGCTGGCTCATCAAAACGCGCTCGCGCGGCTGATCCATCGGCAGCAGCAGCAGGCCGCTATCGCGCGTCGGCACGTATTCCTGAAACAGGCCGCGCTCGCGATCAAACCCCCACAGCAGCACGCGCGCACCTTCTTCATAAGTGCCGCTTTTGCATTCTTCGACAAGGCCGATGCCCTCGTGTCCCGAGCCACCGGGCAGCAGAGGATACTCGGGACAAACTCCACAGTAGTCGGGAAAATCACTGCCGCAAATGGCCACCTGCTCCATGCGTACGAGCATTTGTCCTTCACCTGCCTGAGGCTTGTCCAGCTCCATTACTTCCCACTCGAATGGTCCTTTTACCCGTGCTCCCTTCATCTTCTCATGCGCTCCGTTCGCTCGCCGCGCGTCTCCACGTCGGCCATGATCTGTTCAACATCGACATCCAGCTTTTCTGGGTCTAACACCCTCGTTATTTCGCGGCCATCCGACTGTGAACGCCGCGCTAGGTCCACGATAAAGGGGGCCCCGCGCTCGCGTCCACTAGGCAGGGTAACTAACCCTACGACCGGCCTGCGCGAATCGTCGACGTTCGGCTGAAAAACAACGCCTAGCTCGCTCGTATTCAGTTCGACTAGGGAGCCAACCGGATAGAGGCCCAGCGTTTTGACAAAGAGGTCAACGGCATGTGAATCAAACTCTACCCCTTTGTTTTTGTGTATGCGCAGCAGGGCCTGATACATCGGCATAGCCGGCTTGTACACCCGCTTAGCCGTAAGCGCATCATATACGTCCGCTACGGCGGTCAGACGCGCATAATAGTGTATCTGGCCGCCCTGTAGGCCCTTGGGATAGCCGCTTCCATCCATCATCTCGTGGTGCTGTTCGGCGATAGCAATTTGCTCATCGCTAAACGAACCGTCCTCGCGCATAATATCGCCGCTGTGCAGCGCGTGTTTGCGCATCTCCTCTAGCTCGTGCGGCTCAAAACGACCGGGCTTGTTAAGCACCTCGAGCGGCACGCGCGTCTTGCCTACGTCGTGCAGCAGCACGGCCGCAGAAATGGCCGGCAGCAAGCCCGGATCAGTGCCATCGTGCATTGCCATCGCCGTAACTAGCGTGCACACGTTCATGCAGTGCACGGCCGTATACGGATCGTGTTTCTTGATTCGAGTCAGGCTGACCATTGCATCGACGTTGCGCAGAATGCTATCCGATATGACGAAGCCGGCCTGCTGCACCTTGTCGACGTCCATTTCTTTGCCTTCAGCGATATCGCTGAGGGTGTTGTTAAGCGTATCGGTCGTCTCATCTCGCGCTTCTTTAGCCCGCTCGATCTCTTCGTCATAGTGCACGAGCCGCCCTTCCGGGGGCGGTTTTCGACTGGGATCGGTTAGCGGCTTTACGTCTGCGGGCACATCGCGTCCCTTATCTGTGTCGATCGAGACCATCGACAGACCGGTCGACTTGAGACGATCTATCATGGCATCGCTGGCCAAGACCAAGCCACCCTCGGTAGCAACCTTCTCATGCATCCGTCCGGTCAGACGCGCGCGGCGCTTGGCGTGTCCACCCGCCGCATTGAGCGCAGCCAGGTAGTAGAGTTCCTCGTTGTCGACAACCTGAGACACAACCTCAGCTTCGAGAAACATCCCCATCTGAAGATTTTCTATTGATATGAGCTTTTTCATTTATCAGAGGCGGCAGTGAGCACAAAAAGACGGCCGTGTTAAGGGTGTATAATCTTGCCGACCCTCTCCCCTGTGTCAAGAGCATTGGATCGTCATTCGACTGCGCAGAAAGGCGTTCTACGCTCTACCTTGACACTGTGTTGAAGGGACCGTACACTGTCGTCAAAAGGGGTCTTATGTGCCTTTGTATCCTAGCGCATCAACTAATTTCTACACATCCACACATCATCGCAGCCAATCGCGAGGAGCGCTACGACCGGCCCACCGATGCACCGAACTGGCAAGACGGTATCTTTGCCGGACGAGACCGGCTGGCAGGTGGAACGTGGCAAGGCGTCAACTCAATGGGTTTACACGTGGCGCTTACCAACCGCCGGGGCGACCTGGCCGATCCTGCGCGCCGTTCGCGCGGTCAGCTCTGCGCAGACGCGCTGCGCCATGCATCGGCGCGCGCAGCCTGTGATTGGGTGCTCGACCATCTCTTACACGTCCGCTACAATCCGTGCAATCTGCTATTTTCCGACGGTATAGATGCCTTCTGCATCCACTACGACGGTCACGGCGCCCGCGCGGAGACGCTGAAGGCTGGACTGCATCTACTCAGCGATACGGATATTAACGATCCCGAGCACCCGCGCATCATACGAACGCGAAAGGCCTTTGAGGATATACCACATCAGATGCCCGGCTTGCTCAATGAACTGGGCTCTCTAATGGCCAAACACAGCAGCGACGAGAGTGGACTCTGCCTGCATGGAACACGCGGAGGAACGCGTTCTTCTACTATCATACTGCTCAACGGACGCACGCTCGACGGCGGACACTTTCACTGGGCAGAAGGGCCTCCGTGCAGCACCGCATACATAGATCTCTCTCAGGAACTCCGCCAATCAATGCGAGAATGATATGAACGAACGCGAACAGTATCTATTTGATCTACAGGGCTATATCGTCTTGGAAGACGTGCTCTCCCCCGACGAACTACGGGCGTGTAACGACGCCATTGACGCACAGATGGCCTCCATCCAGCGACGCAGCGGAGACCATTTACTCTCGGGTGGATCAGACGCACTGCAGGGCGATATGGGGCGCGGCGATATAGGCGGCATGCTGAGCTGGCCCAAACCGCACTGCGAGATCTGGCGCGCGCTGCTGGTCCAGCCGCGCGTCGTCGATTTTCTGCGCGAAATTCTCGACGACGGCTTCCGCTTGGATCACCTATACGGCATTCTAATGACGGCGGGCACGGAAGGACACGTGCTGCACGGCGGTGGCCATGCGGCCAACCCCACGCACTACTATCGGTTCCGCAACGGACAAATGCGCTGCGGTCTAACGGTTGTCTCCTATGTATTGACGGACCAAGGGCCCGGGGACGGCGGATTTGCGTGCATACCCGGAAGCCACAAGTCCAACTATGCTGCACCTCAGCCGCTGCGTCGACTCGAAGACGACCTAGGCTGCGTAGTGCAGCCCGTCGCACGCGCAGGTTCGGTCGTCATTTTCACCGAGGCGCTCACCCACGGCACGCTGCCCTGGAATTCTGCCAATGAGAGACGTGCCATGCTCTACAAATATTCGCCGGGCGCCATCAGCTATGCACGCACCTATCTTCCGGGCGGTGTCCAAGAGCAGCTCGACGAGTTCACGGCAGCCCAGCGCGCGGTGCTCGAGCCACCCTACCAACCCAACCGCCCGCGCGTCGAATAATGGTTATAAGCGAAGTGCGCATACGCGCCGTCTCCATTCCGCGCATCTACGACACGCGCGTGGCAGAGGCAGGCGGTCACGCGCAGGCCAAAACGCAGTCGCTCTACTACGTGCTAGAGCTAATAAGCGATATGGGACCCGTTGGCTTGGGCGAGATTTCCGACATTGAGTCGTCGTGGAATACGCCCGCCCCCGATACACTGTGTGAATGCCTTTCCCCTCTAAAAGGCATGGACCCGCTGAATCGACAAGAGACCTGGAAAGCCGCTACGCTAGCGCTGCCCCAGAACCTCCATCCCGAGCTGCGCTCACTGTTGAGCGCGGCGATCGATACTGCCCTCCTCGACCTAGTCGGGCAGCATTATAATGCACCGCTACACGTCCTGCTCGGAGGAGCCCATCGCACGCGCGTCGAGGTCTCCTGGGTCGCTTTTATACGCGCCGTCGAAGAGATTGAAGGAGAAATCTCGAGTAAAGTTGCCGAAGGGTTTACGGCCTTCAAGCTCAAGGTAGGTGACGAACCACACCTGGACATAGAGCGCGTTCGCATCTGTCGACGCATCGCCGGTCCCGAAGCCTATATCAAAGTCGACGCATCTGGGCAATGGGAAGAGGAAGAAGCCGTCGAGCAGATATCTGCGCTCGCTGCCGTTGGCGCAAATGCCGTGGAAACGCCCCTGCGCGCAGCTGCACGCGCTCTGGCAAAGGACGCCCCGGAAACGGTCAACGAACGGGCTGAATCCGTGGCTGAAGCACTTGCCCGGGTTCGGAGACGCGTGCCCATCGAGCTTATCGAACACGTGTCGGACTTTGAAGAGCGTTTTGCGCTAGCGCTAATTGCCCGGCGCGCCGTCGACGTCTTTAACGTCGTACCTGTTCAAGCCGGTCGACTCCAACGCGCACAGCGGCTGCTCAACTTGGCCGAGTCAGGCGGCCTAAAAGCCCTTATTGGCAGCACAGTCGAACTAGGTATCGGCACAGCAGCGGCGACCCATTTAGCCGCCGCCTGCGCCTCCGTATCGGTCGCATCCGACCTGGTGGGTCCAGGCCTGCTAAAAGGCGATGTGGTCGCGCCCACTCTCTGCTATGATCACGGGTATATACAGCCGCCACGCGGCCCGGGTCTCGGCGTGCAGCTCGATGAAGAGCGCATGCAGGCATACGCCGTTTGATATCTACTGGCCCTAACTCAGATCGGGGCAACGCGTTGAGTACATGACATAGCTCCGAAAGATCACCGTATTGCCTCTCGCGGAGTCAGAGGATATTTTCTGGGCCGCACTTTACACTCTATTGCAGAAAGGATTATCGTGGCCGAATTCACCTACGCCAGCGCTGGCGTCGACATTGACAACGCCGATGCCACCAAACGGGAGATGGCGCGCAGCCTACAGACGAGCGATGCACGCGTTCTCAACTCGATAGGCGCTTTCGCCACGCTTTTTGACGGCCATTTCCCCCAATACCAGCATCCAGTCCTCGTCCTCAAAAGCGAAGAGCCCGGCTCCAAACAGAAGCTGGCCTTTGCACACGGCCGCTACGAATCGGTTTGCTACGACCTGGTCAACCATCTGATTAACGACATCATCGTCATGGGAGCCCATCCGCTTTCCATGCAGGACGTAATTGTTTGCGGAAAACTCGAAAAGGACGTGATCACGCGCGTGGTGGACGGCATGGCATCCGCCTGCCGCGAGCAAGAGTGCACGCTGACGGGAGGCGAGACCTCGGAGCAGCCCGGCGTAGTACCCGAAGGAACGTACATACTCACAGCTAGCGTTGTCGGCGTCGCAGAGAAAGATCAGATAGTCGATGGTACGACGATCGCCGCGGGAGATTCGGTCATCGCCGTGGCATCCAACGGACTGCACACCAACGGATACACGCTGGTGCGGGCCCTACTTGACGCTCAGTCTGATCTGGCCGACGCAGACGTGGACGGCGAGTCCTTCTTGGACGCAATTTTACGCCCGCACAAATGCTACTACCGCGCCGTGCGCGACCTCTACGCGAGCGATGCGCTGCGCGGCATGGCCCATATTACCGGCGGCGGCGTGCGAGACAACCTGAGTCGCGTATTGCCCGACCCCCTCGATGCGCAAGTCGACTTGGGCGCCATCGACGTACTGCCCGTGTTCAAGACGCTTTACAAACGCGGCCAGCTCGACCCGGCCGACATGGTGCGCACGTTCAATATGGGCGTCGGCCTAGCGCTCGTCGTGGCCCACGAGCACCGCGATTCGGTTATCAACCACTTGAAGCAGCACGACTGCCACGCCTATCAGATAGGCACTATTGTCGAAGGCAGTAAGCAGGTTCAATTCAGCGGAAGCCTGGCCCTTTGAGCGATCGGGAGAACGTGGGGCTCTGTTTCACCTGTCAGCACGTCCGGCGCGTAGAGTCGGCCCGCGGCTCCACTTTTTACCTGTGCCGTCTGGGCTCGGTAGACGAACGCTTTAGCAAGTATCCGCGCCTGCCTATCCGTCAGTGCATCGGATATAAGGCAGTCGAACAAACATCTCCCTAGCCGAGCGCGACGCGCTCCTCTAACTGTTCGATGCGTCTGGCACATTCTGCACGCGCTTGAGCCAGACCCGCTACGGTGGGGTCACCCGCTCTCACATAGTCCAAGACCACATCTTCTGCGTCAACATATTCGCTGCACACGTCGGCGAGCTGATCGGCTATATCCGCCGGAACGGTCGTCACTCCGTTGGCATCTGCGTGCAGCAAGTCTCCCCCGTAGACCGTTATCCCACCGACGTGCACCGGACCCAGCACATCCACGATATGACCGTAGCCATGCGAGCAGATCGCTCCGTTGCTAAAGGCCGTAAAACCCAGAGAGCGCACCTGATCTAGATCGCGCGCGGCGCCGCTAGTTATCAGACCGGCGGCCCCGAATGCTTTGTAGGTAGTGCACATCACCTCGCCAAATGAGGCAGCCACAGCCGGATCGTCTATATCCTGGAATACGACGATGGGTGGACCGGGCACCTGTGAAAAGGATTCCACCTGCGCATCAATGGTCGAGTAAACGTCGCCTCCCCGCGCCGGCGCAGCCGCTCTGTAAGTAGCCGTTGCCGCATATCCGGCAATGGGCGGCATCTCGGGAAAGCAGGCGCGAATGCGCGCATCCATATACCCCGCACTGCGCGGGCGCACCTTGAAAACTTCAATCGCATTACAGACGGTTGGCGTATCAAATGCACACAGGCGCTCCAACGCGGCCTCACTCAATACCGGCGCTGCCATACGTTCTCCTTTTTTAACCTTCTATGAACTGTCTAACGGCAAAGTACCCCACCTGCACAGACCTGTCAAAAGACTTGCCGAGAGGTTCTACCCCACCTACTATACGGCTGCAATAGCCCCCTATCGCAGCGCCCGAGCCTCGGCCGCGGGGTGGAATATAAACGGAGGGAACAAAATCCCATGCAGACCTTTCCACTAATCCGCGTGCGCGGGACGGCACGCCAAATGGGTGTCCAACACGGCGAACAGGCCGCGCCGCTCATCGAACGCTATCTGCGCTGGATAGAGAAGTCAACGGCCGTTGATCGAGATACGCTCGGTCAACGCGCGCGCGCCTTCCTCCCGTTTATAAAGGCACTCAATCCCCTTTTACTCGATGAAGTAAGGGGCTTAGCCGAAGGGGCATCCATCCCCTTTGAACACGCGCTGCTCTGTCAGGTGCGCGGCGAAGCGACCCGCGCGCCGCTCAGCGAGGGCTGTACGGCATTTGCGCTCACCCGCTCCGCCACGATGGACGGTCGTGCGCTAGCGGGCCAAAACCAAGACTTACCGCCTGAATTCTCAGATATAGGGATTGTTCTACATATCGAACCAACGGATGGAAGACCGCGTGCACTCACTTTCACCTTTGCCGGCCAGCTGGGCTATATGGGCACCAACGAACACGGCGTGTCGCACTTTGCCAATGGCCTAGCCGATTACGAATGGCGGCTGGGCCTCCCTCACTATCCGCTCAAGCGCACGCTCTTTGAACAGCGCGACGTAGCTGCGTGTTTGCAAATCGTCGAGAAACAGCCCATGTGTTCAGCCGCCAACATGGTCTTTTGCGATGGCGAAGACAATATTGCCGACGTCGAAATTCGGCCGGAGGGCGTAGAGCTCTTTGAAGATGACCACGCCGATAAACGCCTGCACACCAATCACTATATGACGGGGCGTTTTGCCCCCTTTGAGACGCACAGCACGGCGGATTCTGCGCCACGCATACGGCGTATACGCCAGCTAGTATCGGAGCATTGGGGTCAGCTAGACGTAGAATCGGTCAAAGATATTCTGTCAGATCACGAAGGAGACCCTGGCGCTATATGCAGGCACGGAGCAGGCGGCACGCACTCGATTTGCGGCTATATAGCCGAACCGGCCCGCGGCAGACTACACGTGCGACGAGGGCACGGCTGCACGGGCACTTGGACCGCATACGAAGTGTAGCGTATTCGGAGAGAGATCAGTGGGAATTTACCGCGGGCAGAGCGAAGAGCAGCAGCGGGTCCAGCACGCGCTCAGAGGCAGAGACTGACCAGACTCTTCACCTCATCGCAGATATCTTCGGCCAACTCAGCGCGTAGTTTAGCGACGTCGGCACTGCTCAGGCCCAAATGGGTCAGCACCCCCGTGTCGTATACTGCCTTATCGCCCTTGAGGTAGCCCATGCCCAAATCCTTACACAGATTGTTGGCCATGTGAATAATGCAGGACAGGCCCGAGGGCTGCTCTCCCGGCCGGTGATGATTGCCAACGGCAAACGCAAGTGGCTCACCCAACTTGGCGTTCATAATAAGTAGTTGACCAACGCGTTCATGGCTAGCTACATCACCCATTTTCGACTCAATTGCGCGAAACGAAGACTGGCGCCGCTCGCATTCGCGCACCACGCGCAAAAACCAGTCCCAAAAGAAAAAGCCGAGGACTAATTTGCCGATGTCGTGCAGCAGCGCTCCAATCCAGTACTCGCTAAAGTCGATTTTCTCGTCTATATCAATCATGCGCTTTGTGTATAGACGGTCGGCAATGAGCGCGCTGCCAACGGAGTGTTCCCAAAATCGCCGCAGATCAAATTCGTTCTCGCGCGGACTCACAAAGCTGTTGATGATCTTAATCTGCTGAGCGATTCCGCCTACCTTCTTGTATCCCAGCCGCACGATTGCGTCAGTCAGAGACCATTCGTCCGTCGAACGTCCAATACCGGCAAAAATGGGTGAGCGAACGACCTTCAATAGCTTCATCACGATAGCCGGATCACTACTCAAGAGGCGCTCTAACTCAGCCGTCCTCGTATCGGGATCGTTAATCAATCGCATGATGCGCATAACGATTTCAGGCAGCGTTGGCAGCGTGTTTAGGTCGCGCAAGCGGTGTTCCACGCGCTGCTGCAAAACGGGATAGGGCACGTCCTCTGAATCTGAAAATATCGTATCGACGCCACACTGCTCTAAGGCGGCACAGGCGATTCTTTGCAGAGAGTGATCGGCATCGAGGAAGGCGCCTTCCCAAGAGCACAGGTGCACGTTGACGCAGTCCTTAACAATATCGCGCTGTGCGTCGACGCGCAGTTGGGGTAAGACGAGAAAGATGGGCAGGGAACCACTATCGCCCAGGTCGCGGATAACGTCCAGACGCGTCAGTTCAAAGTTCTGAACGACGAAAATGCAGCGCACGCCGCTCCGATCGCGCTGTGCGACCTCAATGGCCTCTTCAACTTCATTGACGATGCGCAGCGACAAACCGCACTGGTAGTTCAGCATGAGATTGAGGAAGCGCGACAGCGTCTGCTGGGCACTTCCCTCCTGCTGCACAATCAGCGCAAAACCGCGCGTGTCTTCAGCTTTATTTTGTGTCATCGGTAGACTGTATTGTGCCAGCTAAGAAGACTATGCAAAGCGCTCGGCATCGTCTTCCGGAGCATATCCCAGATCTCGACGTGCATTTTCGGTATCCCAGTAGGCACGCTCGTTACCAGATATACCGTAGTATATGCCGAAGTCAACGCTTTCGACCTGCAGACAGCGCCAAACCAGCTGCACCGTGTCGCGATAGCTCAGCCACGTAGACAGGATGCGATCGCTCTGGCGGTTCTCAACTGCACTGTCTGGTTGGAAAGACCCGATCCGCAGGCAGTACGCCTTCATGCCGTGTTGATCGACATAAAAACGGGCTAGATCTTCTCCGAACGACTTGCTAACTCCGTAAAGGCTGTCGGGACGCACGGGCATTTCTGGGGTCGTGTATACGCCCTCTTGCTCGTAAAAACCCGTAGCGTGGTTGCTGCTGGCAAAAACCAGACGCTGTGCACCGGCACGCCGCGCTCCTTCATAGGCGCCATAGGTTCCCTTGATATTGACTTCTAAAACGGATTCCCATGGAGCCCCTGTACTAGGATCGCCCGCCAGATGCACAACGGCATCCACGCCCTGACAGACCGCAGCCATCCACTCCACGTCCGCCACGTCGCCCACGTGCACGTCGTCGACCTCAGCGTCATCAATCGGCTTGCGATCCATGAGGCGGAGATCACAGCGATCTTTAAGGCCTGCGCGCAGCGTGCGGCCAATGCGCCCGGCCGCGCCGGTGATGAGCACCTTCTGCATAGTACGCTATTCCTCGTTCAACGTCTGTATAACCCCCCAGACCAAACCAGCCACCACGACGATGCCAACGACCATACCCACCGCGAAAAGCAGCCGGCGCAGCATGCGGGCACGGCGGCGGCGGCGGACCAATCTCTGCGGCCACAGGTAAGCCATGCTAGCGCCGCTGACGGGGGTCTTGCGGAGTGCGATTCCCATAGCGGTCTTAGCGCGCTGCCCAGATGAGACCGCGACGCTGAATTTCGCGCGCTTCCGGCACGTCAAAGTCGCTTGCCACGTGGCCCAGGGAAGAATAGAACACGCGCCCTTCTCCCCACATGCGCTTCCAAACAACGGGGATGGTCGTGCCGTTAATCCACGGCGCACTTTCGCGGCCGCGGAACGTAGTTGCGGCAAGCACGTCATTACCCGGATCGACGTGTAAATAGTACTGCTCGGAGTGCATCTTAAACGCGTCTATTCCCTCGACAATTGGATCGTCGGAAACCACGTGGACTTCGTAGTCAATAATGCCATCAGGATGGGCAACCCACTGCCCTCCTACCATAAACTGATACTCGGTATTGTTGCGAAAAGAGTCCGCCATACCGCCGTGCCAACCGGCGATGCCAACGCCGCTCTTAACTGCATTGAGCAGTCCCTGCTCCTGTTCGCGCTCGATTTGTCCCATAGTCCATACCGGAACGACCAGGCTCAGTTCGCCCATCATATCGGCGTCTTTGTAGCTGTCGAGCGTATCTGAAACGGTGACCTCAAAACCGGCATCCTCCAGAAGAGGAGCGAATATATCGACGCACTGTTTGGGCTCGTGACCCGACCAGCCGCCCCAAACCATCAGAGCCTTTTTAGCCATGCTTTACCCTTTTTACCTTTCGCAACACTAGTCCGTCGTATTGGCCCCGCGGCCCAACCCTTGGGAGGCCAAATATTGGTAGCTCTTCTCAACCGCTTCCATCATGTCCGTTGCACATCGATCGAGTTCGACAATCAGCCAATCAGAAGCTCCGTGACTGGCTTCTATGATCGGCGCAAACTCCATTTTCCCTTCACCTACGGCCACCATGTCCCCGTCAGGAGTGCACGGACCGTCTTTTATGTGCAGAAGCGGCGCTCGCTCACCGAGCGATTCGACGACGCTTTCCGCATCGCCTCCACCCGTATTGACCCAGTACGTGTCAATTTGGAAGAAGATATTTTCATTCATCTCTTCAAGTATGATATCGAATGCCGAACGGCCCTCCACCTCAGAGAATTCCCACCAGTGGTTGTGCAGGCCCAGCTCCAGGTCAAATTCTTCCGCCACTTCAGCCGCTTCGTTCCAGCGCTCGCAGAGCTGCTTTATTTTGTCAACGCTCTCGAAGCTATCGCGCGGCGTGCTAGAGACCACGCGGTTTACCTCGAGCGCATCAGCCAGTTCGATCACCTGGTTTTTTTGCTTACCGTAGGGCAGTTGAGTATGCGCACTACACACTTGCAGACCCAGATCAGCGAACAAATCGGAAGCTTCCAACACGCTGATATTGGGAAAGCCAGCGGTTTCAACTCCGACGTAGCCCATCTCGGCGATCTGCGTAACTACCGCTTTGAAATTCTTTTCCAGCAGATCGCGCACAGTGTATAATTGAATGGCAATTGGGGCAGGCATTTCTCCCTTCCTTTTCACAGGTTATGTAAAGACTTGTTAGTCTCTCTTAACTACACGGCCAAACGATCTTAACAGATCGTGTTGTACCCCCTAACGGGACTGTTTCTCTCGAGCGTTCACATCTCCGTTGAGAGACATAAGCGGCCCTTCGCTGTGGCCTCTTACGCTTCAAGGGCCTATATAAATGCACAAAAAACTACATTTGAGCAAGTTGTGTAATTCTATTCATCTGAGATCTACTGGTAGGCCCTATGGTGAAACGGCATCTACGCCAATCACGAAGACTGAGGCTAGAGCGTTGCCCACAGGAACTATCGAAAATGAATCGCAGCACTAACCATCTACCTCAAGACCCAGAATACGCTCGATATTACCGGAGAACACTTGCTGCTTCACCGCATCGTCTACTTCTAGTTCTAATACGCGCCCTGCATTGACAAAGTAATCGGCGCCGGGCAAGTCCGTGCCGAACAGTATCCGTTCACTGCCAAGCAGGTCGAGCGCCATCTCGTAGGCCCCTTTTTCATTGATACTCCCTGCATAGTCAACGGCGACGTTGGCACAGTGCTCGATAGCGCGTAGACCGTGCTCAAACTGAGCGCCGAAATGGGCCATTATAAACTGGCCTGACGGATAGCGCTCTGCGAGTTGGGCAATATCCAGCGGGGGCGCTTCGTTGGGCGGTGCTTCTCCATGGGTGCGATAATAGGCGTGATACAGCACGGGCCAACCGCGCGCTAGAGCCGCTTCGGTCACCTCGCATGTGCGCTCGTCGGTCCCGCGCTGAGAAACCCAAAACTTGAGTGCGCAAAAACCGGCATCGCCCCAGCGCTCCACCTCGGCCAGAGCGTGCTCTGTATGCGCAGCATTGACGTAGCAGAAAGGTAGAATGCGTTCGCCCACGGCATCGCGCAGACGCGCCGTATCCTCGTTGCTCTTTGAAACCTCTTCCGGCGAGGGATCAAATCCTCCAGTGAGATTGCTCAAAACGACGATACCGCGAAGCGAAAAGCGATCTAAGCAAGCGCGCAGGTAGTCCGTATCGGCAAAGTGACTCCAGTTGTGCGCGTGAGCATCGATAACGCGATAACGCGCAAGTTCGTCTATCAGTCCCATGAAAAAAAGTCCCGAGCATTATCGACCATTATTGCGCGCTTCGACTCAGCGCTTAACTCAGCCCCCTCTAACCCCAAACGGCTCCCTGCCCAGTAGTAGAACGGAGCGCCCGTGCCAAAGAGCGCGCGCCCTATGGGGAACGCCCTTTCCAACACGTCCAGTGAAGCTACGTTGGGTTTACTACAGCCGAAGTCTACGTAGACGTGAGGCAGCGCATGCCAGTCGAGATTGAGGGTCCTGATTTCGCTAAAGTAAAACATAGATAGAGCAATTTTTACGTCCGAATGGCGCATTAGAAACGCCGCTACCTGTTCGGGATCTGGCACCCTCTGCTGCACGTACTGCGGCGCAACGCGGTCGTCAAATATGCGCGCCATCAGATTCACCGGCACGCCCTCCGCACGGGCGGCGGCCATCGCGTCGTCTACTTCAGGAGCATCGAGTGCATAGTGATGCAGCGATGGCAGCAGGCGCACGGCGGCGATGCGCTCATCGGCGGCGGCTCGACGCACGCCCTTTTCCATCTGCGGGAAACGCGGATTGATCGTTGCATAAAAGGACAGCCACGTACGAAGGGACCCATAATGCACCATATCCTCGTCTAGTCCGGAAAGCGTATCGTAATAAAGCAGTGAACGAAACCCGCTGGCCACGGCGCGCTCGAGCCCAGCGCGCCGCTTCAGCCTCTCAAGCTCGTCTACGCTTGATGGAATAGACCTAAAGGGGCACGGACCTAAAATCAAATTGATATCGTTGGCATGTACAACCATGAACCACCTGCGCTACTTGAATGCTGTTTGCCCCACACGGTGGGAAGACTCGGACATCGACACGGCGCATAGTATAGGCGTTCAAGACGCATGGATCAAAGAGTAAACAATTAGTATGGACCATTGCTTAGCCCGCTCTATTTCGTTAAAAATAGGGCTACTCTATTTGCCTGAGTCATGGTCTATCGGGCTGACTCCTCTGATCGTTGATCGGAACAGACCGCCTTGATCCACGCACTACAGTAGTCCGATACGGCGCCTCAGGCAATCATCTAATAAACGCACTCATTTCTCAGGTTGATCGCCATGCGCACCAGTAACGTGTTACAGAAAATTCGCTCTGGAGAATGTGCGCGGTTCGCCGCGCTTGGTCACTACCTTCCCTTTTTTATCCGCCACGGAGCCCACTGTGGATTTGATGCCATCTGGCTCGACCTCGAGCACAGAGCCATGGACCAG